>JAOPYB010000394.1 GCA_025964835.1 Nocardioides sp.
GCCGACGGCAAGACCGAGGTCGGCAAGTTCGCCACGCAGAACCGCGAGTCGATCACGCTCGAGGAGATGCCGCAGAACATCCAGGACGCCGTCGTGGCGGCCGAGAACCGCAGCTTCTGGACCGACAAGGGCATCGATCCCAAGGGGATCATCCGCGCGGCCTTCAGCAACGCGTCCGGCAACAGCAGCCAGGGTGGCTCCACGATCACCCAGCAGTACGTCAAGATCCTGTACCTGACCCAGGAGCACTCCTACAAGCGCAAGCTCAAGGAAGCGATCCTGTCGCTGAAGATCCAGCGCCAGCTCAGCAAGTCCGAGATCCTCGAGGGCTACCTCAACACCATCTACTTCGGTCGCGGCGCCTACGGCATCCAGGCGGCCTCGCAGGCCTACTTCGACAAGGACGCCAAGGACCTGACGCTCGGCGAGTCCGCGGTCCTGGCCAGCGTGCTCAACAACCCGACCCACTTCGACCCCGCCAACGGCAAGGCGGAGAAGCGTGCCCTCAAGGAGCGCTACCGCTACGTGCTCGACGGGATGGTCAAGGCCGACAGCAGCTACGCCGACGCCGCGACGAAGGCGTCGAAGCACCTGCCGAACTTCCCGGAGATCGCGGCCCAGAGCCAGTACGGCGGCCAGCGCGGGCACATGCTCAAGCTGGTCAAGGACGAGCTGCACGGCCTGGGCTTCACCGACGAGGAGATCGACGGCGAGGGCCTGCGGGTCACGACCACGTTCACCCCGAAGGCCATGAAGGCCGCCGAGGACGGCGTGCTGGCCCAGCGACCCGACGGCTTCAGCGACAAGCAGCTGCACATCGCGGTCGCGAGCGTCGAGCCCGGCACCGGCGCCCTGCGCGGCTTCTACGGCGGCCAGGACTACCTGGACTCCCAGATCAACTGGGCGGTGGCCGGCGGCATGGTCGGCTCGACCTTCAAGCCGATCACGCTCTCGACGGCCCTGGCCAACGGCTACTCGCTCAAGGACACGTTCCAGGGCGACTCCCCCTACGAGTTCCCCGACGGCCTCCAGGTCCGCAACGAGGGCACCGGCTCCGACGGGCTCGGCACCGACTACGGCGCCAGCGTGGACGCGACGTACGCCCTCGAGGAGTCGATCAACACCGCCTTCGTCGACATGTCGAACTCGATCCCCGACGGCCCGCAGAAGATCTACGAGATGGCCGAGAAGATGGGGGTGCCGCCGCCCAAGGCGACCAAGAAGTACCCCGGCATCCCGGCCCAGACCGCGGACCTCTCGCCCGACGACACGCTGATCACGCTGGGCAGGTCCCGGATCAGCCCGATCAACCTGGCCAACACCTACGCCACGATCGCCAATGGCGGGCAGCGGGCCGACGTGCACGTCATCGACAAGGTCGTCGACCGCAACGGTGAGTCGCTCTACAACTACAAGCAGTCGACGACCGACGCGGTCAGCGAGGACATCGCCGCCGATGTGTCCTACGCCCTGCAGCAGGTCGTCAAGAGCGGCACCGGCACGGCGGCGCTCGCGCTGAACCGGCCCGCGGCCGGCAAGACCGGCACCGCCACCAAGGAGGCCGGCGACAGCGACGTCGTGTCCTCGGCCTGGTTCGTCGGCTACACCCCCCAGCTGTCCACGGCCGTGATGTACGTCCGCGGCGACGGTGACGACCGGATCGACGGCTGGCTGCCGTCGTACTTCGGCGCCGACTACCCGGCGGACACCTGGACCGACGTGATGACCCGTGACATGGAGGGCGTCGACGTCGAGCAGTTCCCGCCGCCGGCCAACGTCGACGGCACCGCGCCCGAGAGCAACCACGAGCCGTACACGCCGCCCCCGTCGCCGACGCACACGGTGCGGCCGTCGAACCCGTCGACCAGCACCCCGACGACGAGCGCCCCCAGTGACACGCCGAGCGACACCCCGACGACGTCGGCGCCGCCCACGCCCACGGACTCCTGCCAGATCCTGAACTGTCCGTCGGACTCGCCGAGCAGCACCCCGAGCCCGTCGAACAGTCCGAGCCCGAGCGCGAGCCAGGCGTCGCAGTCGGCCGCGCCGCGTTCGGCCGCGCCGCGGTTGGCCGCACCCGACCAGTCCTGGTACGTCTGGTGGTGACCGGAAGCCCCCCGACCGGAGGGTCCGTTGGCTGACGACCGGGTCCACCCGACGGTGGACGACCCGGTCGTGACGGCCCTCAGCGAGAGCGTCGGCGGCCCCCTGGGCACCCGTGCCGGCCGGCACCCGTGGTGGACGCCCGTGCGGGTGCTGCTGGCGCTCACGGCGATCTGCTTCGCCCTCGGGATGGTGCAGAAGGACAACTGCTACCAGGACTCCTGGCAGAACGGCCAGGCCCGCTACTCCCACATGTGCTACTCCGACCTGCCCTACCTCTACACCGGGCGCGGCTTCGCGGAGCTCAACTGGCCCTACACCGACGACGCGCAGGTCCGGGCCCGCTACGACGTCATGGAGTACCCCGTGGGGATCTCCTACTTCGCCTGGGGCGCCGCCTGGGTGACGCACTGGGCGAACGGCTCGCCCGACCTGGGCCCTCGCTACGGCAGGTCCACCGAGTCGCTGTTCGGCGACCCGGACGTGGTGCCGGAGGTGCGGCTCATACTCACGGTCAACGCCCTGGCACTGGCGGCCGTCACGCGGCTCGCGGTCTGGCTGCTCAGCGGGGTCAATCGCCGGCGGCCATGGGACGCGGCGGCCTTCGCGCTGTCACCGGCGCTGGCGCTGACCGGGCTCGTCAACTGGGACCTGCTGGCCGTCGGTCTCGTCGCGGGGGCCCTGTGGGCCTGGGCGCGAGGGAGACCCGTGCTGACCGGGGTCCTGATCGGGCTCGGGGCGGCCACCAAGCTCTACCCGCTGTTCCTGCTCGGGGCGCTGCTCGTGATCTGCCTGCGCGACCGGCGCCCGATGCGCTTCGCGCTCGCCGCGTCGGGGGCCGTGATCGCCTGGGTCCTGGCGAACCTGCCGGCCTACCTCACCGGCCGCGACGAGTGGTACGTCTTCTGGCACTTCAACTCCGACCGCGGCGCGGACCTCGGCTCGATCTGGCTGGTGATCTCGCAGGCCACGGACGGCGTCTCCGTCGACACGATCAACCTGTGGTCGTGGCTCGTCTTCGGCACCTGGTGCATCGGGGTGCTGGTCCTCGGGCTCACCGCGCCCCAGACGCCGCGCTTCGCCCAGCTCGGGTTCCTCGTCGTCGCCGGGTTCCTGCTGGTCAACAAGGTCTACTCGCCGCAGTACGTCCTGTGGCTGCTGCCGCTGGCCGTGCTGGCCCGGCCGCGGTGGCGCGACCAGCTCGTCTGGCAGGCGGGCGAGGTCTTCTACTTCGCGTGCGTCTGGTGGTACCTCGGCGAGTACCTCGCTCCGGCGGGGGGCGGCGACGCCGGCTTCTACTGGGTCGCGATCCTCGTCCGGATGGCCGCCGAGCTCTACCTGGTCGTGCTCGTCGCGCGTGACGTGATGCGCCCGGCCCACGACCCGGTGCGGCAGACCGAGTGGGCCGACCGTCCTCTGGCGCTCAGTCGGTCCTGACCCGGTCGAACGCGGTGGCGGTGAAGCGGACGCGCACGTCGATCTCGTCGCCGACCTCCGGGACCCGGGGGCCGTGCGGCAGGAAGAGCATCGAGGCCTGCATGTGCGGGGGCTCCGCGAAGAGCCGCTGCTTGCCGTCGATCGAGAACGGCGAGCGGACGAAGCCGACCGCGTCCAGGCCGCCGCGCGCCAGGGTCGCCGCCCGGGCCCGGATCGTGGTGTCGCCGGTCGGTGCCTCGAGCCCGATCCCGTGGGCGGTGCCGCCGCTGACCACCAGGATGTGGCCCGACTTGGGGGCCGTGCGGCCGCGGTAGCCGAAGACGTCGCCCCGCTCGACCGCGTGCACGTCGAGCACCGTCGAGGTGACGCGGAGGGCGGCCCGGTCACCGAGCCACAGGTCGGTGCCGATCCGCGGCCGGATCGTGAAGTCGGGGTACGCCGCCCGCAGCTCGGTGAGCTCGGTGTGGGTGAGGTGGCTGACCCAGATCGTCGTGGTGGCCAGCCCGGCCGCGACGACGTCGTTGACGAGCCGGGTCACCTCGCTCAGGTGCGAGCCCTGCGCCAGCGGGAGGTGCATCGCGATCCCCTCGAGCCTCGCCGAGCGGTGCTCGGCGACGATCGGCGCCGTCGACCAGAGCTCGCGCGCGGACAGCCCGTGCCGCAGCATGCTGGTGACCCGCTCCAGCACGAACCGTGAGTCCGGCCGGCGCCCGAGGAGGCCCTCGAGGTCGCTGGCCCGGCCGACCGTGTGGATCACCCGGTCGGCGATCGCCGGGTCGACCTCGAGGGCGGGCCCGAACGGACGCCAGGGTGTGAGTACCAGCAGGTCGCCGTCGAAGCGCCTCGCGACGTGCGGCAGCTCGTCGTACGTGCCCACGGCGAGCGTGTCGATCCCGAGCCCCTGGTCCTGCAGCCACTGGGCCCGACGCGCCAGGCGGCCGAGCGTGAAGCCGTAGCCGTTGCCCTTCGCGACCGGGACCAGGCCCGGGTTGGCGCGCGCGACCGCCCGCAGGTGGGCTCGCCAGCGGGCGCCGTCGACGGCGAGGGTCAGGCTCATCGCGTCAGCCCCGGCGCCGCAGGTAGAGCTCGAACGCCTTGTAGAGCGGGCGGTTGAGCGGCAGGTCCCACTCGCCGACGTACTCGACGGCCTCGCCGCCGGTGCCGACCTTGAACTGGATGAGGCCGACGTGGGGGTCGTCGGCGTCGAGGGTGTCGGTGATGCCGCGGAGGTCGTAGACGTCGGCGCCGGCGGCCAGGGCGTCCTGGATCATCGCCCACTGGACGCCGTTGGAGCCCCTGACGTCGCGCTTCTCGGTGGACGAGGCGCCGTAGGAGTACCACGCGTGCCCGCCCACCCGGATCGCGATGGTGGCGGCGACGAGGTCACCCCCGTGGCGGGCGACGTAGAGGCGGATGCGGTCGGGGTCCTCGGCGCCGAGCGCCTCGACCATGGTCCGGAAGTAGGTGAGCGGGCGTGGCGTGAAGTGGTCGCGCTCGGCGGTGTGGACGTAGAGGTCGTGGAAGAGCTTCAGCTGGTCGAGGGCCTCCTCGACGGAGCCGGTCGAGGTGACCTCGACGCCCTCCTTGGCGGCCTTCTTGATGTTGCGGCGCCACTGCTGGTTCATGGCCTTGAGGACGTCGTCCTCGGTGCGCTGGACTCGTTCGCCGGCGTCGCTCGTGGTGCTGAGCGGTATCCAGAAGTTGTACTGCGGCTGGCCGGCGGCGAACCCGCCCTCGACGGCCTGCGGCTTCCAGCCGAGCTCGTGCAGCAGCGAGACGACCCGGGCGCCGGTGTGGTTGCGCTCGAGCGGTGCGACGTCGCCGAGGCGGTGCACGGCGTCGTTGGCGATGCCCTGCTTGACCTGGGCCGCGTCCCAGCGGCGGGTGACGACCGGCGGGCCCATCCGGACCCCGAACGCACCCTGCCCCTTGAGGTGCGCGGCCAGGGGGGTGAGCCAGGCCGCGAGGTCCGCGTCGTCCCAGTCGATGACGGGGCCCTCGGGGAGGTAGGCGAGGTAGCGCCTGAGCCTCGGCAGCTGCCGGTAGAGGACCAGCGCGGCCCCGACGAGCTCACCACTGCGGTACCAGCCGATCGACTCGCGCCGCCACTCCGACTTCACGCGCCCCCAGGCCGGGGTCTGCAGGAAGCTGACCGAGCGGCGGCCGCGGACGAAGGCGAGGTGCTCTGTCTCCGGTATCTCGCGCACCGTCAGGGCGGCCGGGGCGGAGCGCAGGGGAGTCACGGCCCCGAGGTTACCGGGTGGGAGCCCTGCCGAAGCGGCCGATTCCCTGTCACTGTGGAGGCGGAGGTATCAGCGCGCGTCGAGGGCCCTCCTGAGGGTTTGTGAGCGTGATGCGTGTGCAACCGAGAGTCGATGAGCAGGTGGAGCGGACCGCGACGAACGGCGCGGCCGGATCGGGACGGGCGGCTGGTCCCGGGCGGCCGGGTGAGCTGTGGGCCCGTGCCGGCGAGTGCTTCGCCCGGTGGGGCGACGGCGACGCGTCCGGTCTCGACGAGCTGGTCCGGCTGATGACTCCGGTGCTGTGGCACGTGGTGCGGGCCTACCGGCTCCCCCAGGACGCCGCCGAGGACGTCATCCAGACGACCTGGCTGGCGCTGGTGCGCCGCCGCGACGCGATCCAGGACCCCACCGCGATCGGAGGCTGGCTGACGACGACCGCCCGCCGCGAGGCCTGGCGGGTCGGCTCCGCCAGCGCCCGGTCGAGACCCGTCCTGGACGAGGAGCTCGCCCCCCGCCTGCCGGTCGCCGGTTCGGCCGAGGCGGAGGTCGTCGAGTCCGACGACCGGCACCGGCTCTGGGCCGCCGTCGACGCCCTGCCGCCCCGCTGCCAGCGGCTGCTGCGGGTCGTGGCCTTCGAGAACCGTCCCGACTACGCGCAGCTGGCGGTCGACCTCGACATGCCGGTCGGCAGCATCGGCCCCACCCGCGGCCGCTGCCTGGCCAAGCTGCGCGTCGCGCTGATCAAGGCAGGAGAGAGCCGATGAGCGAGATGAGCCGCGAGGACCTGCTCGACGTCGTACGTCGGGTGTGGACGGAGCGCGACCCGGTCCCCGAGGGGCTGGTCGCCCGGATGCAGGCGGCGGCCGCGACGGCCGGCCTGGACCTCGACCTGGAGCTGATGCTGCTCGTCGAGCGGTCCGAGGAGCTCGTCGGCGCCCGCGGCACCGCGACGGCGTACACCCTGCGCTTCGAGTACGACGGCACCCAGCTGCTGCTCCGCGTGGACGGAGACGGCGACGGCTGCCGGGTGGACGGCTGGCTGACCCCGGCGGTGCCGATGACCGTGCGCGCCCTCACCGTGCGCGGCGACCGGCGCGAGTGGGTCACGACGGTGAGCGAGCGCGGCCGATTCGAGCTGCCGGACCTGCCGTCGGGCCTGGTGCGGCTGCGCCTCGAGCCCGACGACGCCACCGTCCCGGCGCTGGGGACGCCGGCCTTCGAGATCTGAACCGGCACCCGGACCGAGAGACAGGACAGCCATGGAGACCCCCGAGCAGAACGGCAGCAAGCGACCCGACGCGGGGAGCCGGGCACCGCGCGGCCTCGACCGCGACCCGGCGCCCCCGCCGAAGTGGGCGCTCGCTGCCGTGAACGGCCGGGTCCTCGACCCGTCGACGGCGCTGGTGGTGAAGGGCGTGCAGCCCCGCTCCACGGTGTACGTCGGTCCGCGGCTGACCGTCTCCCACGCGGTCGACTTCGCGGAGCTGCTCGACGTGCTGCGCGACGTCGCCGACGAGCTCGGCTGGGACGTCGAGCCCGACGAGCCCGACCCGCGCACGGCGAGGCTCCGGTTCGGCGTCCGCCGGGTCTCGCTCAGCGTCGGCTCCCGGCGGGCCACCCTGGCCCCCGACGGCTGGACGCTGCTGCAGCAGGCGCGCGCGAGGTTCGGCGTCGAGCGGATGCGCGGCGTCAGCCTCGACCACGTGGTGATGGTCCGACCGGTCGAGGCGAACCCGTTCGACCTCAGCAACCCGTTCGACCTGAGCAACCCGTTCGACCTCAGCAACCCGTTCGACCTGAGCAACCCCGCCGGTCAGGGCGGTGGCCAGTCGGGCGCCGTGGCGACGTACGCCCGACCGGGCTCCGGTGGCCGGCAGCCGATCGCCTACGTCGGCCCGCCCCCGCACCGGCGTGCCGACCACGAGCTGCCGGGCCGGCGCCCGGTCGTGGCCGTCCTCGACACCGGGTGCGCGCCGCACCCCTGGCTCGACGACGTGGTGGACACCGGCGTGACCCTGGACGGCGACCCCATCGGGCACACGGACCCCGCGACGAGCCCGGAGCTGCGCGGTGACCTGACCGGCCCCCTCGACGGGTCGATCGACCCGCTCTCCGGGCACGGCACCTTCATCGCCGGTCTGGTGCGCCAGGGCTGTCCGGACGCCGACATCCTGGCCTGGCGCGCCGTGCCGTCGGCCGGTCCCATCGTCGAGTCCGACTGGATTGCGGCGCTCGCCCAGATCGCCGAGCTGGTCCGCCGCGACCGTGCGGGCGAGGCCGGTGGCCGGGCGATCGACGTGCTCAGCCTGTCGATGGGCTACTACCACGAGACGCCGGAGGACCTGCTCTTCGACCCGACGCTCCGCGACATCCTCGAGGACCTCGGCCGCCACGGCGTCGTGGTCGTGTGCTCCGCCGGCAACGACGCCACCAGCCGGCCGTCGTTCCCGGCTGCGTTCGCACCCTGGGCAGACGGCGGCGGGCCCGTCGCCCAGGCGACCGACTGCGTGCCCGTCGTCTCCGTCGGCGCGCTCAACCCGAACCGCAGGACCGACGCGCTGTTCAGCAACGCCGGGCCCTGGGTGCGCGCGTTCGTGCCCGGTGCCGCGGTGATGAGCACGATGCCGGCCTTCCAGGGCGGGCTCCAGCCGGTGGCGCGCTCGGCGGCGTTCGGCCGGGTGCGCGAGGCGATCGACCCGGACGACTTCCGGGGCGGTTTCGCGGTCTGGAGCGGCACGTCGTTCGCCGCGCCCCTGATGGCCGCGGCCATCGCGACGGCACTGCTCGACCGGCTGGAGCCGCCCGGGGAGCGGGTCACGACCGAGGCGGCAGTACGCCGCGCCTGGGACGCCGTGGAGAGGCTCACCTCGATCGCGTCATGATGAGGAGGTGCTCTCTTTCTCGGAGCTTCACGGGCGGGGTGTCGCCGCGATCAACAGCGGCAGGCTCCCGGATGCACGGCGACTGCTGGAACGCGGCCTGGCCGCTGCGGTCGACGACGACCAGCGAGCGCTCGCGGAGGCGAGTCTCGCCTACGTCCTGGCCGAGACGGGAGACCCGACCGAGGCCCTGTTGCTCTGCGACCGGGCCCTGGGTCGAGCGCACCTGAGCGAACGCACCACCGGGGTCCTGCACAGCCAGCGGGCGCTCCTGCTGATGCGTCGGGGGGCGAGCGAGGCGGCCCTCGGCTCGTTCGCGGTGGCGATCGACATGCTCGACGACGACCTGCACCTGGGACGGGCCTTCCTCAACCGCGGTGGCGTCTACCTGCAGCAGGGCCGGTCGGCGTCGGCAGTCGACGACTTCCGGCTGGCCGAGGAGCACCTGGTCCGGGCCGGCCGGCGAGCGGACGCGGCCAAGGCCGCCCACAACCTCGGGTACGCCGCACTGCTCACCGGGGACCTGGTGCTGGCATTGCGCAGCATGGAGGGCGCCTACCCGGTGATCTCCGAGCAGGGCGTCGTCATGCGGGCGATCTGCGAGCAGGACCGGGCCGAGGTGCTGATGGCGGCGGGGCTGGTGACGGAGGGGCGGACGGCGCTGCGGGAGGCGGCCCGCGCCTACGGCCTGCGCCGGCTCACCCAGCGCCAGGCGGAGGCGGAGCTCGCGCTCGCCAGGTCCCTCACGGTCGCGGAGCCCGGGGCGGCCCTCGAGGCGGCCCGGCGCGCGGGTCGGCGGTTCCGCACGGTCGGCGCCACGGCCTGGGCCGCGCGTGCGGACGCCGTCGTGCTCGCCTCGGAGGTGGAGCTCGGACGACGGGGTCCCTCGCTCGTGGTCCGCGCCGACCGGGTGGCGGCGGCGCTCGACGGGCAGGGGGTCGACGCCGGCGCGATGCTCATCCGGCTGCACGCGGCGCGGGTGCTCGTGCGCCGGGGCGACCTGCCCGGCGCGAGCGACCGGTTGCGGTCGGTCCGGCCGTCGTCCCGCAGCCCGCTCGGCGTCCGGATGCTCGCCCGGACCGCCCGGGTCGAGCTCGCCGAGGCGCAGGGGCGACCCCGCACCGCGCTGGACCAGGTCCGGGCCGGGCTCGACGACCTGCACGCCTGGCAGAGCACGTTCGGCAGCCTCGACCTGCAGACGTCGGTGGTCGGGCAGGCCCGTCGGCTCGCGGGGCACGGGCTCCGGATCGCAGCGGACGCCGGCCGGCCGGAGCTGCTGTTCGAGTGGTCGGAGCGGGCCCGGATGCTCACCAGCCGGGTGCTGCCGGTCCGCCCGCCGAGCGATCCCGAGCAGGCCGAGGCGCTCGGCGAGCTGCGGCGGCTCAACTCCTCCTCGGGCGGGGTCCGGACCCCGGCCCAGCGCCGCGACACCGAGCTCCGCCGCCGGGTGCGTGAGCGGGCCTGGCAGCGGGCCGGGTCCGGGGAGGTGGCCGACCCCTGCGACCTCGCCGAGCTCCGCGCGGCGCTGGGGGCGGGGACCGCCCTGGTCGCCCACGTGGTCGCGGCGGGACGGGTGGTCGCGGTCGTCGTCACGGACGCCGGCGTCAGCTGCCACGAGCTCGGGCCGCGGGCCCGGCTGGCCGACCTGCTCCGCGGACTGATGCCGGACCTCGACGTCGCGGCGACCGACCTGCCCGACCCCATCGCGGGCGCGGTCCGCGCGGAGCTCGCCGCCCGGCTCCGGGACCTCGACCACGTCCTGGTGGCGCCGTTCCTCGCCGAGCTCGGGGACCGCGCGGTGGTGCTCACCCCGTCCGGCCTCCTGGCCGGGATGCCCTGGCCGTTGCTGGCCGGTCTCCGCGGTCGGCCCGTCACGGTGGCGCAGTCGGCGACGACCTGGCTGGCCCGGCGTACGACGCCGCTCCGCGTCGCGTCCGCGGGCTTCGTCGCCGGTCCGCGGGTGGCCCGGGCGGAGCAGGAGGTGCGGGCCGCGGCCCGGGCCCGGCCGGACGCTTACCTGCTCACGGGGGCCGGGGCGACCGCGGCCGCCGTCTCCGAGCTGGCCACGCGGGTCGACGTGCTCCACCTGGCGGCGCACGGCCGGCACTCCTCGGAGAACCCGATGTTCTCCGGACTCGAGCTGGTCGACGGCCCGTGGTTCGGCTACGACATCGACCAGCTCCCGACCGTGCCCGACGTGGTCCTGCTCTCGGCCTGCGAGCTCGGCCGCTCCTCGGTGCGCTGGGGCGAGGAGCTGATCGGGATGACCACCGCGTGGCTGCACGCCGGCACCCGCTGCGTCGTCGCGGCGACGGCCGCGGTGTCCGACGACGTCGCCTGCGACGTGCTGGTCCGGGTCCACTCCGCCCTCGGCGAGGGGGCCACGCCCGCCGCGGGGCTGGCGGCCGCGGTGTCGGAGGTGGGTCCGGACGCGCCCCCGACACCCTTCGTCTGCTTCGGCAACTCCTAGGCAGCTCCTGGCCAGCTCCTACGGCGTGCGGTGGCTCGGCCCCGGGGCGCCCGCGTCGGTGTCGTCGTCCTCGAAGAACAGCGGCGCGACGCAGGCCGCGAGCAGGATGCTGCACCCGGGGATGAGGAGCACGTCCCCGATGCTGATGATGGCGTTCAGTCCTCGGATCGGGATGGCGTCGCCGATGAGCACGGCGAACGTCTGCGACCCGTGCGCGGTGACGTAGCGCGAGGTGGGGTGCGAGCCGGTGGCGAGCTCGTCGCCCAGGTAGCGGGCCGCCGACTGCAGCACCGGCATGAACCCGTAGACCAGGGTGGCGAGGGCGTTGAGGCCGGCGCCGATCGTGGTCATCAGCACGCCGGCCCGGACCAGGCCCGTCACACGGTGCCGGTTGACCACGACGAAGATGACGCACCCGGCCAGGACCAGGGCGGACAGCGAGCGGTTGACGAGCGCGTCGTCGAGGTCGGTCGTCCGGTGCAGGGCACCGGACGCGACCGTCCCCGCCACGGCGATCGGGATGAGCCACAACCCGCGCAGGAGGGATGCGTCCTGGAGATGCCTGCGAGCGAAGACGACGATCGCGCCACTCAGCAGCAGTGGAACCGCCATGAACACCATCAGGCCCGAGCCCGGCATGCCACGAGTGAACTGGACGCGGCACACCCACCACCACCCGATGCACCCAGACCTCTAGACCTGCGAGGTATCAGCCGGCACCCGACGGGGCTCCTCAGATTCACCAGTCCGCCCGGCATCCCGTGCCGGACGGTGAGATCAGGAGACAGACATGGCTGAACAGGACAACCCGGTCGACCTTGGGGCGATCCGAGAGGCACTGGCCGTCGAGGACGCGCCGTGGGAGTCGGGCGAGACCTCGCTGACCCGGATGTCGGAGGAGGCTCAGGTCCTCCGGCTCGGAGTCCCGGTGCCGCCGCCCGCCGAGCTGGCCAGGCTCGAGCAGCGGGCCGCCCGGGTCCGCGCGCTGGCCGCCGGTCCCTCGACCGCCGAGACCGCGGCCCTGCCGGTGTCCTTCGACCTGCGCAACGTGGGCGGGTCGAGCTACGTGTCCGGCATCCGGAACCAGGGCAGCTGCGGGTCGTGCGTGGCCTTCGGGTCCGTCGCGGTCCTGGAGGGCACCGCCCGCTACTCGCGCCGGATGCCCGACCTCGACGTGGACCTCTCCGAGGCCCATCTCTTCTACGGCTGGGGCGCCCTGCACGGGGTCACCTGCAACACCGGCTGGCTCCCGACCGAGGCGCTGACCGAGGTCACCAACCGGGGTCTCACCTACGAGTCCGAGTGGCCCTACACGGCCGGCAACACCAACGGTGGCTCGCTGCCCGCCGGCTGGGAGTCGCACCGGGCGAGGTCCGTGGGCGTCGTGGACCTCACCGACAACGTCGCCGGCATCAAGCAGCACCTCGTCGACCACGGCCCGGTGTCCGCCTGCTTCGTCGTCTACAACGACTTCTTCAGCTACACCTCGGGCGTCTACAAGCACGTCTCGGGAGCCCAGGCCGGCGGCCACTGCGTCGCCATCGTCGGCTACGACGACAGCCAGGGCGCGTGGATCTGCAAGAACAGCTGGGGCACCGGCTGGGGGATGAACGGCTTCTTCCTCATCAAGTACGGCGAGTGCTACATCGACACGTGGCAGAACCCCGCCGTCGACGGCGTCAACCTGCGCACCTGGACGGGGAGCAAGAAGGTGATCGGCGCCTACGCGACCGGCCACGAGCGCAACGGCTGGGTCTACGTCGCCGACCACGGCTGGCTGAAGGTGGGCGGCTCGTCCGCGACCTCCCACACGGCCCTGTTCGCCGACCTGCTCACCGCGAAGTCGCAGGACGCCTACGTCAGCGCGTACGTCGACGACGGCCGGATCAGCCAGATCTACACGTACTGACACCCGAGACCCGCCCACCGAACACGACGATCAAGGAGCACTTCCATGAGCACGAGAACCAGCACCCGCCCGAGGGCCGGCCGCGCGTCCGCCACGGCCGCCGACACGATCACCACGCCCGCCACCGGCATCCCGCACGAGCTGACGAGCGAGGAGCTCGAGCTGCTCGCCTCCGGGACCGGCAGCACCGGCTCGGTCACGGCCGCCGGGGCGGCACCCGCCCCGGTGATGGCCCCGCCCGGCACCACCGCCGGTGCCGCGGCCGTCACCGCCGGCCTCTCGATCAGCGGCCAGCGCGTCAACGTCCTGTGGTCCGACGAGGGCAACCGCAATGCCTGGGCGCACCTCGAGACCGCGGGCTGGAAGCTGCTCAGCCCGCTGACGGACAGCGGCTCCACCGTGATGACGCTGCTCGCCGCCCACGCCCGGGCGACCGGCCACCCGCCGTACGCCACCGAGGACCCGGCCGGCACCCTGGCGAGCATGTACGTCTGGTGACCCGGTGCGTCACGAGCTGAACGAGCCGGCCTCCGGCGCTGTCGTCCACCTGCGGGCGGGCGACACGCTGGAGGTCCGGCTGCGCCAGATCGGCGGCACCGGCTACCTCTGGCACCTCGATGCCCTGCCGGGCCACCTGCGCCTCGATGCGGACGACGTGTCGGGGCCGGGGACCTCTGTTGCCGGCGCCGCGGGTCAGCGGCGCTTCGTGCTGACGGCGCTCGCCGAGGGCGACGGGGTGGTCGAGCTGCGGCTGGCCCGCCCCTGGGAGGACCACGTCGAGGAGCGCCGGACCGTCGAGGTGTCGGTCACGACCTGAGGGTCACAGCCGCTCGCGCAGCCAGGCGAAGTCGGCCTGGTGCTCGGCGGCCCCGCCGGGCGTCTCGCAGACCACCGGGGCGCCCGCGTCGCGGACCACCGCGGCCAGCAGGTCGGGGTCGATCCTGCCGGCGCCGAAGTTGGCGTGCCGGTCGGCGCCCGAGTCGAACTCGTCGCGGCTGTCGTTGCAGTGCACGAGGTCGATCCGGCCGGTGAGCTTCAGGACGTCCCCGACGACGGTCGCGAGGTCGTTGCCGCCGGCGTGCGCGTGGCAGGTGTCGAGGCAGAAGCCGACCCGGTCCGCCTGCTCGGTGACCGAGATGGCGTCCCAGACCCGACCGATCCGCTCGAGGTAGCGCGTCATCGCGTTGTCGCCGCCGGCGGTGTTCTCGATGAGCAGCGGCAGCTTGAGGTCGGTGGCGTCGATCGCCTTGCGCCAGTTGTCGAAGCCCTTCGCCAACAACTCAGCGTCGTCGCCGGCTCTGTCGACGTGGCCGCCGTGCACGATCAGGCCCTTGGCGCCGATCGAGGCCGCCGCGTCGACGTGCTGCTGGAGGAGCTTGCGGCTGGGGATCCGGATCCGGTTGTTCGTGGTGGCGACGTTGACGATGTACGGCGCGTGCACGTAGAGGTCGATCCCGGCCGCCTCGGCGTCCGCCCTCAGTCCCTCGGCGCCACCGGCGTAGGCGAACTCGGGGCCCT
>JAOPYB010000412.1 GCA_025964835.1 Nocardioides sp.
GTGGTGGCGCTCTTCGCCACGCTGTTCGTGGGGGCCCTGGTCCCGCAGGGCGCCGAGGGCACCGAGATGAGCGGCCACCTCAACGACTTCACCTCGACCACGCGCGACTTCGCGCTCGTCCTGGTGCTGCTGACGCCGCTGCAGGCCGCGGGGGAGGAGTACGCCTTCCGCGGCTACCTCACCCAGGCCTTCGGCGGCCTGTTCCGCCATCCCGCTCCTGCGGTCGTCGGACCGGCCCTGCTGTTCGCGCTGGCCCACGGCGCCCAGAGCGCGCCGGTCTTCGTCGACCGGTTCGCGTTCGGCTTGGTGGCCGGTGTCCTGGTGATCCTCACCGGCGGTCTGGAGGCCGGCATCGCCATGCACGTGCTCAACAACTGGCTGGCGTTCGGGCTGGCCCTGGCGTACGGCGACATGGCCTCGACGCTGAACCCGACCGGCGGCACCTGGTGGAGCCTGCCGACCACGCTCACGCAGTCGCTCGTCTACCTGGGCGTGGTCCTGCTCGTGGCCCGCAGGAGGGGGCTGAGGACGGTCTCGGACCCGGCCGTTTTGGTGGGCCCCACCCGCCGCGTGTAAGGTTTCTCCCGGCTCCAGAGGGGCCGCATCACCAGTGGGATATGGTGTAATTGGCAACACGACTGGTTCTGGTCCAGTTATTCTAGGTTCGAGTCCTAGTATCCCAGCGAGATCGCGGCTTCGCCCGTGCGAAGGCCGCGATTTTGTGCGTCACGACAGCGTTCGCTAGAGTTTCGCAGGTTGTTCGGGGCCGGTCCGTGAGGGCCGTTCGAGCAACATCAGCAGTGCCAAGCCCCCGTTGTGTAGCGGCCTAGCACGCCGCCCTCTCAAGGCGGTAGCGCCGGTTCGAATCCGGTCGGGGGTACCAGTTCGAGGAGCGGTCCTGACCGGCGGAGGACGCCGGGCGGGGCCGCTTCGACGTTTCGGCCCAGATCGGCCTCGGCAACGGAGGGACGCCACCGGGCAACGCTCAGATCGTCGCGGCGTCGGTGGCCGCCTCGGGGGCTACGCCCACTGGTTCGAGGGCCGGCCAACAGATCGCTGACGTTACACACCGCTCGGCGCTCAGCCACACGCTGCGATGTCGCTCGAGACTGCGGTGTGCCGGCGCTGGCGCAGGCGGACATCGGGGGTGCTGCAGCACGCCAGGGTCCGGTTGGTGGTCTCGGTCCAGAGCGGGAACCGACTGGCTCGTCTGACCATCCGCCCCGCAGCCGCCAGTTCTCCGCGGCTGCAATGCCGCGCCTGCCGCATGTTTCACACGGAGCGGAAGAACGATGTCTCGGAGTGCAAAGCGTTCCCTGGCCATTAACGCCAATGACTCCGGCAAGGCATCTTCAACAACATCGAGGAGTACCACGACGGCAACGGTTGGACTCTGTTCGACGCCCTGACGCTGTACCTGGACCTCGACGCTGACTTCGACTTGCACACTCCCGACGGGCACACCGGGCGCATCACCCAGTGATTCCCGGGCATGGGTGCAGCGTTCGGCCGTCGGACTGCGTCTAGGTAGGTATGGAGCACCTCCGCCGTCGGGAGGCCGACATCGAGAGAGCTTCGTAGCTGAGCACGTGGGCTACCTGCTTGGACTCGCGCGGCTGCTCGAGAACCGCGTGAGCGACGCTGAGGATCTCGTTCAGGAGACGTTGGTGTCCGTTGTCAAACGGTGGTCACGGGTGTGCCAGGCCTCAAATCCACGTCGACGGAACCGCTTGACTCTTTCACCGTGGCCGGTCGAAGAGCATGGGCTCCCAGGCAATGCTGGAGGCCTCGACGCCGTGACCGATCGAGCTGTCTTGATGGACGCTCTCGGGGGACTTCCTCCGACTCGGCGGGCCGTCATCGTCTTGCACTTCTACGCCGGCATGACCGCGGACGAGATCGGCCACGAACTGCACCTGAAACCTTCGAGCGTGCGCTCGAGCCTAAGGCGCAGCCTCGAGCGACTACGCCGCAAGGGGCTCGCCCAATCCACCGGAGTCACACCATGAAGAGTCCGTCAGATGGCAAGCTCACCAACGCGATGCGCAACGTGGCCGAGGCGCCGGTGCGGGAGGGCTTTGAGCAGGAATTGATGCAGCGAGTGCGGCATGCCTCGCACCGCTCCGTGGCCCGCAGGGTCGTGCTCCCCGTCGTGGGCGGTGTTGTCGCGGCCGTCTGCACCATCACCGTTGTTGTGGCAACTGCCGGTCATCAAACCGCGCCGGTCGCGACGCCAGGCGCCATGGAGCGCGACCTTCCGATGCCGAACTTCAACGGGATCGATGTGTTCCGCCTGGGACGCCCTGTGTTGCTGCGACCCATGCTCCCGTCGAGACCTTGGCCCGGGAGGCAAACCAAGAAGTCTGGTTGCCTCCATCAGATTCCGCGTATCGAGTGTCGGACTCGTGGGCGTGCAGCGCCGGAGGCTCCCCCGTGCTGCTCATTGACAAGATCCAGGTCTCCTATGAGCCCGGGTGGAGTGATGTGGGCGTCCTCAACAAGTGGGCGGACTTGCAGGAAGAGATCGGCGGCGAGGTGCTGGTCCTGAGCGGAGTCCCGACGTTGGTCCATGAGGCGACGGACGACGCGCCCAACAACGAGATCATGTTCGTCGAGGGCGACACCCTCGTCCGGCTTCTCTCGGTCCGCCAAGTTCCGGTGGACGACATGGTCAAGCTTGCTGAAGCGATCGCGGCCAACACCCCGAGGGGAGCTCAGGCGCCCCGTTGAGGCTTGGCCGAGCCTCCATCCACGACCAGGCCCGGTCGTCGCGCGCCCAGGACCAGCCCGTCGCGATGCTGCCCCGGCTCGTCAGGCGCAGATGCCCGCAGCGGCGGCGTCGTCCTGCTCTTGCGGGCTGGGGTGCTTCTTCGGGCCGTTCGCAGACAGCGAGTCCCGGGCGAAGGAGCCGAGCGGCTCGTCGTGGTGCACCCGCTGCACGAGCCTCTTGTACGACGAGTCGAGCCCGACGTGCGGGTAGCCGGTGGTGCCCTCGGCGTAGAGGAAGTTGGGCATCGTCACGAAGCGCAGGTGCGCGAGGTCGGCGTCCTTGAGCTGCAGCGCCAGATCGACCAGCGCGTTGGCGCTGGCGAGGTCCGGGCTGGCCTGGAGCGAGCCGGTCAGGGCGTTGGCGAAGCCCAGCAGGCGGTCCGGCCGGGTGAGCGTGTCGGCGGACAGCACCTTGTGGGTCATCGCGGCGATGAACGACTGCTGGCGCTTCATCCGGCCGATGTCGGTGCCGGCCAGCACGTGCCGCAGCCGCACGTAGTTCAGGGCCTGCGTGCCGTCGAGGTGGACGTCCTCGCCGGCGTCGAAGCGCACGTGCAGGTAGGTGGGGTCGTCGAGCGGCACCGGGATGCACACATTGACCCCGTTGATCGCGTCGACCATGTCCTTGAACCCGCCGAAGTCGATCGTGAGGTAGTCGTCGACGTACACCGGGGCGAAGACGGACTCGACCTGCTCGACCGTGCACTCCGGGCCGCCGACGGCGTACGCCGCGTTCCACAGCACCTGCCTGCCACCGGGGACCGTCCTGCCGTCCACGGTGCAGTCCGGCCGGTCGACGAGGAGGTCGCGCGGGATCGAGATGCCGTACGCCGACTTCCGGTCGGCCGCGACGTGCAGCAGGATCGTGGTGTCCGAGACGCCGCCTCCCGCCTCGCTGTCGACGTGGCAGCCCGCGCAGTCGCGGGTGTCGCTGCCCATGATCAGGATGTTGAGCGGCTCGTGCGGCTGGTCCGGCTGCTGGGCGAGCTTCGTGTTGTGGTGCTGGATGGGTGGTCCCTCGGCGATGTTGGCGTCGAAGTGGCGGTAGGCCAGCACCACCGTGACCGCGGTGACGATGGCCAGGACGACGTGGGTGACCAGGATGACCCGCAGCACCTTCCGACGGTGGTGGGGCGCCATCGAGGGGGTCTCGTCGTCGGGCACCCGCAGATCCTCCCAAGGTCACCTGAGAGTTCGCTGGTGAATGGCGCGACCGCTCCGGATCCGGGGCTCACGACGGTGTCCGATTCCCGCGAGAAGGTGGCGGTGGCGTGCGCCATGATGGGTCCATGAGTGGAGTCGAGAAGCTGGACAGGGAGTCCTGCTACCGCGCGGTGAAGTCGCGTGACCGACGCTTCGACGGCGTGTTCTACACCGCCGTCCGGACCACCGGGATCTACTGCCGGCCGTCGTGCCCGGCCCGCACGCCGGCGTTCCACAATGTCACCTTCCACCAGAGTGCGGCGGCCGCGCAGGCGGCCGGCTACCGCGCCTGCAAGCGCTGCCTGCCCGACGCGACCCCCGGCAGCCCAGACTGGGACGTCGCGGCCACGGCCGCCGGCCGCGCGATGCGGCTGATCGCCGACGGCGTCGTCGACCGCGAGGGCGTCGAGGGGCTGGCCGAGCACGTCGGCTACACCCCGCGCCACCTGACCCGCATCCTCACCGGTGAGCTCGGCGCGGGGCCGCTCGCCCTGGCCCGGGCGCGGCGCGCCCAGACCGCGCGGGTGCTCATCGAGACCACCGACCTGACGTACGCCGACATCGCGTTCGCCGCCGGCTTCTCCAGCGTGCGCCAGTTCAATGTCACGATCCGGGAGGTCTACGCCGCGACGCCGACCGAGCTCCGGGGCCGTCGCGGCGGGCGGCCCGCCACCGGCACGGTGACGATGCGGCTCGCCGTGCGCACGCCGTACGCCGGCCGCGCGCTGCTGGACTTCCTCGCCCACCACCTCGTCCCGGGTGTGGAGACGGCCGGCCCCGGCTGGTACGCCCGGACGCTCGACCTGCCCCACGGACCCGGCACCGTGCGACTCGACATCGCCGACGCGCTCGAGCCGGGCACGACGGCGTTCGTCTCGGCGACATTCGCGCTGACCGACCTGCGCGACACCTCGGCCGCGGTGGAGCGGGCCCGGCGCCTGGTCGACGCCGACTGCGACCCGCTCGCGGTGGCCGACCACTTCGCGGGAGACCCGGTGATCGGGCCGCTCGCGCGGGCCACTCCGGGGTTGCGCGTGCCCGGGCAGGTGGACGGCGACGAGGTCGCGGTCCGCACCGTCATCGGTCAGCAGGTCAGCGTCGCCGGGGCCTGCACGGTCACCGGCCGGCTGGTGGCCGAGCACGGCCGCCCGGTCGACACCGCGATCCCGGGGCTCACCCACCTCTTCCCCGACGCCGGCACGCTCGCCGGGGTCGATCCCGAGCGGTTGCCGATGCCACGGGCGCGCGGGCGGGCGCTGGTCGCGCTCTGCCAGGCACTCGCCTCCGGCACGGTCGCGCTCGACCGCGGCCCCGACCGCGACGACGTACGCCGGGCCCTGCTCGAGCTGCCCGGGATCGGGCCGTGGACGGCCGACTACGTCGCCATGCGGGCGCTGGCCCACCCCGACGTCTTCCTCCCGACCGACATCGGCGTCCGCAACGCCCTGGCCGGACTGGGCCACGACCCCGCGAGCGTGGTCGCGCGCAGCGAGTCCTGGCGGCCCTGGCGCTCCTACGCCCTGATGCACCTCTGGAACACCCTGATGCCACCCGTCACGCCCGCACCCGCGGGCGTCGACCGCAAGGAGAACTGACATGTGGACACTGATGGACTCACCCGTCGGCGAGCTCAGGCTCGTCGAGCAGGACGGCGCGATCACCGCGATCGAGTTCTCGCCGTTCGGCGACGCCGCCGGCCGGCCCAAGGGTGCCCGCGGAGACACGGCTCCGGTCCTGGTCGAGGCGGTGCGCCAGCTGCGCGCCTACTTCGACCGCGAGCTGAAGGAGTTCGACCTCCCCCTGGCGCCGGCCGGCACCGACTTCCAGAAGCGGGTGTGGGACCAGCTCCGCGGGATCGGCTTCGGCGAGACCGCGTCGTACGGACAGGTCGCCGGCCGGC
>JAOPYB010000420.1 GCA_025964835.1 Nocardioides sp.
CACGCCGGCGTCGAGCAGCCCCTTGCGCAGGCCGATCGCGATCGCGTTGCCCATCGCGAACATCCGGCGGCGGAGCAGCCCGCCGACGATCCGCCTGAGCAGCACCTTGGCCATCGTGAGCGGGCCCCCGAGGGTCCGCAGGCCGAGGCTGATCTTCCGGAAGTCGGCCTGCGTGACGATCATGTTCGCCGGCGCCTTCGTGTACTGCGGGTGCAGGCGGTCCAGCTCGTCGCCCAGGAAGCGGGCGTCCAGGGGGATCGGCTCGCAGCTGCGCCCGGCGGCGCGCCCGCCCGGCTGCTCGGGGTGATAGTCGGCGTACTGGGGGACCCAGGTGAAGCGGAGCGGGGTGTTCGCCCGCACGAAGTCGAGGACCTCGGGCCCGCGGTCGATGTAGGTGTCGCGGCGGACCTTGGGGACCACGTCGCCGACGATCGAGTCGAGGTAGAGCTTCGACTGCGCCGGGTCGTCCGCCTGCCCGGCCGCCTTCAGTGCGTAGTTGCCGGGCATCCACACCCCGCCCCCGCTGCGGGCCGTCGAGCCGCCGAAGTAGGCGCTCTTCTCCAGCAGGACCGTGTCGAGACCGTGTTTCGCGGCGGCCAGCGCCGCCGTCATCCCGGCGCCACCGGCGCCCACGACGATGACGTCGGCGCTCTCCGGAAGAGGGGTCGTCATGGCGAGAAACTGTAACAGGTTCTACTATCGTGCCGTGACCTCCCAGGACTCCGCCGCGTCGACGATCGAGGCCGCTGTCGCGCGACTGCTGCGGGCGCAGTCGGACGGGGTGCCGTGCGCGCCGGTGCGCGACCTCATCGGCACCGACGACCTGCCGGCGGCGTACGCCGTGCAGCAGGGCCTGGTCCGGGCGCGTCTCGCCGGCGGCGCCACCGTGGTGGGCCGCAAGATCGGCGCGACCTCCGAGGCCGTGCAGCGCCAGCTCGGGGTCGACCAGCCCGACTTCGGCTACCTGCTCGACGACATGGACGTCAGCGCGGGTGCGCTCGCGGGGGCGGACCCGATCTCGATGCGCACGCTGCTGCAGCCGCGGGTCGAGGGCGAGGTCGCCTTCGTGCTCGGCCGTGACGTCGACCCCCCTGACGGAGCCGAGATCACCCTGGAGACCGTCCGCGACGCCGTCGAGGTGGCGCTCCCCGCACTGGAGATCGTCGACTCCCGGATCGCCGACTGGGCCATCGGGTTCACCGACACCGTGGCCGACAACGCCTCGAGCGGGCTCTTCGTCGTGGGCCGCGACGGCCTGGCCCTCGACGAGCTCGAGCCCCGCGACGTCACGATGTCGCTCACGATCAACGGCGAGGAGCGCTCGTCGGGCAACGGCGCCGCCTGCCTGGGCGACCCGCTGGAGGCGCTGCGCTGGCTCGCGGTCCAGGCCCAGCGGTTCGGCGACCCGCTGCGTGCCGGCCACCTGATCCTGTCCGGGGCCCTGGGCCCGTTCGTGCCGTTCGCCCCGGGTGACCGGGTCGTGGCGACCATCAGCGGGTTCGCACCGCTGAGCGTCCAGTTCGAGGAGTAGGAAAGTCATGGTCTCGACCAGCTCGACCCACGAGCCGAAGCTCACCGCAGCGATCGTCGGCCCGGGCAACATCGGGACCGACCTGATGTACAAGCTCCTGCGCAGCGCCGAGAACGGGGGGAGTATCGAGCCGCGCTGGATGATCGGCGTCGACCCGTCCAGCGAGGGCCTGAGGCTGGCCGCGGACCTGGGGCTCGAGGCCAGCCACGAGGGCGTCGACTGGCTGCTCAAGCAGGACGAGCTGCCCGACCTGATCTTCGAGGCCACGTCGGCCTACGTGCACCGCGAGTATGCCTCGCGTTACGAGGAGGCCGGCATCCGTGCCGTCGACCTGACGCCCGCTGCGGTCGGGCCCGCGGTGATCCCGCCGGTCAACGGCCAGGAGCACGTCGGCGCGATGAACGTCAACATGATCACCTGCGGCGGCCAGGCGACGATCCCGATGGTCGCGGCGGTCTCCCGTGCGGCGGGTGCTCAGGGAGTGTCGTACGCCGAGATCGTGGCGTCGGTGTCGAGCAGGTCCGCGGGCCCCGGCACCCGCGCCAACATCGACGAGTTCACCCGCACCACGGCGTCGGGCGTGGAGACGATCGGTGGTGCCCAGCGGGGCAAGGCGATCATCATCCTCAACCCCGCCGAGCCGCCGATGATCATGCGCGACACGATCTACTGCGCGGTCGCGCCCGACGCCGACCGCGACGCGATCATCGCCAGCATCTTCGCGATGGAGCAGGCGGTCCGGGAGTACGTCCCGGGCTACCGGCTGCTCCAGGAGCCTCAGATCGACGACCCGTCGCCGGCCACCCGCGGCCAGACCAAGGTCAGCGTCTTCGTCGAGGTGGAGGGCGCCGGCGACTTCCTGCCGCCGTACGCCGGCAACCTCGACATCATGACCGCCGCGGCCACGCAGGTCGGCGAGAACATCGCCCGATCGATCCTGACCGGAGGTGCCCGATGAACGCCATGACGACCAGGGACGTCCTCACCCGGACCTGGACCGACACCGAGCCGGACAGCGGGCTCGACCTGCGGCTCACCGACACCTGCCTGCGCGACGGGTCGCACCACAAGCGGCACCAGTTCACCGCGCAGGAGGTCCACGAC
>JAOPYB010000424.1 GCA_025964835.1 Nocardioides sp.
GCATGTCTGCCAGCGAACGCCCCAGCGAACGCCGGGGGGCCGCCCGCACCGCCGTGGTGTGGGAGGCCCTGCGCCCGGTGCTGGACACCGGCGAGCACCGCGACGTCCTCGACATCGGCGGCGGCACCGGTGGTTTCGCGGTCCGCGTCGCCGAGCGGGGGCACCGGGTCGCGGTCGTCGACCCCAGTCCCGACGCCCTGGCCGCGCTCGCCCGGCGGGCCCGCGAGCGCGGGGTCGAGGTGGCCGGTCAGCAGGGCGACCTCTCGACCCTGCTCGACGTCACCGGTCCCGACAGTGCCGACGTGGTGCTCTGCCACGGCGTCCTCGAGGTCGTCGACGACCCCGCCGCGGCCCTCGCCACGATCCGCGAGGTGCTGCGCCCCGGCGGCGCCCTCAGCCTCCTGGTCGCCCAGCGGCACGCCGCGGTCCTCGCCCGCGCGATGGCCGGCCACTTCGGGCAGGCGCTCGCCCTCCTCGATGACCCGACGGCCTCCGGCCGAGCCGGTCGCCGCTTCACCCACGACGAGATCACCGGGCTGCTCGGCGACGCGGGCTTCGAGCTCGGCGCCGTGCACGGCGTGCGCGTCTTCGCCGACCTCGTGCCCAGCTCCCTGCTCGACCTGGAGCCCGGCGCGACCGGCGCCCTGGTCGCGCTCGAGCATGCCGTCTCCGGGCGCCCCGAGTACCTCCCGCTGGCGACCCAGCTGCACGTCCTCGCCCGCTGACCGGGGGGCGGCATGAGCGCCGACCCCTCGCACTCGTGCCCGATCCTGCACGTCGACATGGACGCCTTCTACGCGTCCGTGGCGACCCGCAACCGCCCGGACCTGCAGGGGGTCCCGGTCATCGTGGGCGGCGGCTACCGCGGGGTGGTGCTCTCGGCCAACTACCTCGCCCGCCAGTACGGCGTGCGCTCGGCGATGCCGAGCACCCGGGCCAGGCGGCTCTGCCCGCAGGCGGTGGTGGTGGCTCCCGACTTCGAGGAGCTCGGCAGGGTGTCGTCGTCGGTGATGGAGAACTTCCGCCGGGTCACGCCCCTGGTCGAGGTGGTCTCCCTCGATGAGGCCTTCCTCGACGTGCGCGGGTCGACCCGCCGGCTCGGGTCGCCCCTGGAGATCGCCGAGCAGCTGCGGGCGACGATCCACGACGAGCAGGGCATCACCTGCTCGGTGGGGGTCGCGGCGTCGGTCTCGGTCGCCAAGCTGGCCAGCCGCCGGGCGAAGCCCGACGGGGTGGTGGTCGTGCCCCCGGAGGGGATCACCTCGTTCCTCCACCCGCTCGACGTGGGCGAGCTGTGGGGGGTGGGTGAGAAGACCCAGGCGATGCTGCACCGGCTGGGGCTGATGACCGTCGGCGACCTGGCGCACACCCCGCTGCGCACCCTCCAGCGCGCGGTGGGCGCGACGCTCGGCAGCCACCTCCACGAGCTCGCCTGGGGCGCCGACCGGCGGACCATCACCCCGCGCAACGTCTCGGCCTTCGGTGGTGGCGACCCCGACAAGTCGATGGGCGCCCAGGAGACCTTCGGCCGTGACACCGACGACCGCGAGGTGATCGCCCGCGAGCTGTTGCGCCTCACCACGAAGGTGACCGGCCGGATGCGGGTCGCGGGGGTCGCCGGCCGCACCGTCACGATCACGGTCCGGTTCGCCGACTTCACCGCGATCACCCGGTCGCGCACGCTGCCGGAGGCCACCGACGTCACCCTCGAGATCTACCGCACCGCCACCCGCCTGTACGACGCCCTCGGCCTGCAGCGGGCCCGGCTCCGGCTGGTGGGGGTGCGGGTCGAGGGGCTGGTCCCGCGGGAGACCGTCCAGCGCCAGCTGGTCCTGGGCGAGCGGGAGCGCGGCTGGTCCGAGGCAGACCGGGCGGTCGACCGGGCGACCCGGCGGTTCGGGGCCGCGGCGGTCCGGCCGGCCAGCCTGCTGTCCTGACCGGCCCACCGGGGAACAGTTCGATCACGAAATTCCCCTACCCGCCTACCGCGATCACCAGGTGCTGCCTAGACTTGACGACACGCCGGGCCGGGGGACACGACCGGCCGGTCAGACCCTGTGGAGGAACCGGTGCCGCTCTCCGAAGAGGAGCTCCGACTGCTCGAGCAGATGGAGCGCGCCCTCGTCGAAGAGGACCCCAAGCTGGCGTCCACCCTGCGCGGCACCTCGCTGCGCCGCTCGGCCCGGCGACGGGCCGTCGTGGCGGGCGTCTGCTTCGCGGCCGGCATCGCCGTGCTGATGACCGGTGCCATCACCGAGCTCTGGGTCGTCGGCATCCTCGGTTTCGTGATCATGCTGGCCTCGGCCACCATCGCCGTCACCGCCCTGCGCGGTCAGCAGAGCGGCCCCGCCGCCGATCCCCGCGCCGCCGGGCACCCCGCACACGGCTTCACCGTCATCGACGGCGGCCGCCGCGACCGCGGCCGTCGTCCCCGCCGCTCCTCCGTCTCCTTCATGGAGCGCATGGAGGACCGCTGGCGTCGGCGCCGCGACGAGGGCGGCTTCTGATCTCTCGGTGAGCTGGGCCGGTGAGCTGGGCCGGTGAGCTGGGCCGGTGAGCCGTGCGCCCGTCGGTCACCCGACGTGGTCGACGACCCCGCCGTACCTCGCCTCCACCGGGCGCTGGGTCCCGGTGGGCTCCCGACGCTGCTGCCGCGACACCACGGACCTCGGCCACCAGGCCGCCCGGCGGCGCGCGCCCCGGGGCGCCCCACCCTCGAGGGCGGCGACACAGGTCGCGACCTCGGCCCGCACGTGCGCCGCGCCGGTCTCGCGGGCGTAGCGCAGCAGCTCGAGCTCCCGGACCAACCGGTCGAGCGCGTGCACGGCGTCCGGAGCGACCGCCGGTCCGTGCTCGGGCCGTTCCGGCGTCGTCTCGTCGACGGGTCGACCGAGGTGACCCACCAGGTGGTGGCGGGTCTCGCGCGGGCTGCGACCCTCGGGCCAGGGCACGCCGAGGTCGAGCGCCGTCGCGCGGAGCTCGGCCCAGGCCCCCTCGGGCCCGCCGGCCAGCCGGCTCTCGCGGCGCCGGCGACGCAGGACGCGGGGGAGCAGCAGCAGTAGCGCGGCGACCCCGCCGGCACCGAGGCCGCCGAGCACGGGGACCCACGGGAAGCTCGAGCCGGAGTCGTTCGGGGTGTCGGCCGTCGCCCCCGCGGGCGCCGACGCGCTGGAGCTGGCCCCGCGGCTGGGCAGCTCCTCGCTGGCCGGCGGGTTGTTCGTCGGGCCGGGAGAGTTGATCCTCGGCACGAGGGCGGTGGTGTAGCCGGGCACGGACGCGGCCCGCCCGGCCGGGGTCGGCTCGAAGCGGACCCACCCGGAGCCGGGGAAGAACAGCTCGGGCCAGGCGTGCAGGTCGTGGGCGCTGTACTCCCACGTGCCGCCCCCGACCGAGTCCGGCTCGAGGAAGCCGACGGCGACGCGGGCGGGGATGCCCAGCATCCGGGCCATCACCGCCATCGCGGACGCGAACTGCTCGCAGTAGCCGGTGCGGCCGTCCCCGCTGTCGCTCAGGAAGGCCACCAGCTCGTCGGTGCCGTTGCCGGGCGCGACGTCGGTGCTGTAGGTGAAGCCGCCGTCCTCGCGGAACCACTTCTGCAGTGCGACGGCCTTCTCGAAGCGGGACGGGGCGTTCTGGGTCACGTCGTTGGCGAGGGTGCGCACCAGCGAGGGCATCCCGGGCGGGACCGCGGTGTAGTCCTTGCTCACCAGCCCGGAGGTCGAGGTGGCGGCGACCAGCGAGCTGACGGAGAGGTTGAGCTTCACGCCCGTCATCGTGTAGCTCTCCCCAGCGGTGTCGACGCCCTTCTTGCCGGCGAGGAAGTCCATCGTCGAGTCGTCGTAGCGCCAGTCGCCGGCCGCCACGATGCGGCTGATCGGGGCCATGGTCGGCAGCCAGGTCGAGGAGAAGGCCTGGTTCATCGTCACGCGGTAGTCGTACTCGGTGCGGTCGAGGGTCGTGGCGACGCCGGTGAGGGCCGGCAGCTCGCCGTCGGCGAGGTTGTTGGTGGGGACGTCGCGGTCGCCCGAGCTCCACTCGTTGTCGGAGAAGCGGGTCAGCACCGAGATGCGCAGGTAGTCGGGGTGCGGGTCGTTGGTCGAGATGCGCAGCAGCGGGACGTCGGGGCCCTGGACGAGGTCGCGCTTGAGGTCGGTCATCGGGTTGGTGATCGAGATGTCGTTGCCGTCGCCGGGGCCCTTGCCGATGTCGAACAGGTGGATGTCGAGCGTCGGGATCAGCAGGGGGAGGAAGACGGCCAGCGCCGTGGCCACGCCGCCGATGGTGCCGGCGCTCGTGCGGATCGCGCCGGTGCTGACCCCGAACCCGGACGGGTCGGCCACCGCGGGGTCCTCGCCGAGCGGGCGGCCCCAGCGAGCGACCTGCTCGGTCTCCTGGAGGAAGAGCAGGGCCATGAAGCCGGCCGCGGTCAACGAGAAGACCCACCAGGACACGCCGCCGCCCAGCAGGCTGACCGGGATGCTGTAGATCGTCAGGAGCGGCAGCCCCGCCAGCGGGACGCGGCGCAGCGTGCACGCCAGGGCGTCGACGAGGAGCAGGCAGAGCAGGCCCCCGGCGATGAGGAGGGGGTGCACGCCGGGGGCGTGGGCGGGCACCGGGGCGGCGTAGCGGTCGGCGCTCGTCATCGCGGCCGAGAAGGTCTCGGTGAGACGCCCCCAGGCCGAGCCGACCGGGATCGGTGAGCCGCTCAGCATCGTGCTGGCCATCAGCCCCGACACCAGCACCTGCAGCCCGATCACGGCCGCCGCCGGCAGCCGCCACCACCGGGCCAGGGTGCCGACGAGCGCGACCACGACCGCGAGGACGAAGAGCGGGCCCAGGAAGCGGCCGTAGAGCGTGCTGAAGCCGCGCCAGGAGAACATCGTGATCCAGGTGGTGGCCGCGGCGACGGCGGCGAGTCCCGCGGTGGTCCCGAGCGCGCTCCGGCTTCGGTTCATCGCGCCGCCTGCTGGGCGGGGATGACCGGGGTGCCACCCATGCGCGAGACCTGGGCGCCACTGCGCCCGAGCTCCTGCCACACGCCGTCGAGCCGGTCGCGGGGCCGCAGCGACACGGCCCGCCAGCCCTGCTGGGCGAGAGCGGTGGTCACGCCGCCGGGTGCCGCGGTGGGGGAGACCCAGGCGTCGACGTCGAGGGCGATCGCCATCGCCGACCCGGCCTGGTGCTGCATGCGGCGCAGGATGGGGATGTCCATGGCCTCGAAGCTGCCGAACACGGCGACGGTCAGGCCGCCATGGGTCCCCTCGGCGAGCCAGCCGGTGTCGAGCTGGGGCTGGTGCACGGCGTCCACGACCGCCAGCGCCTCGAGCAGCGGGCCGGTGTTGAGGTCGGAGCTGCGGAAGTGCCAGGCGCTGCTGGGGTCCTCGCCGGTCGCGGTGACGAGCCGGACCGTGAAGCCCCGGTGGCTCAGGTGCACCGCGATCGACGCCGCCGCCGACACGGCGGCCTCGAGCGAGGACGCGATGCCCTGGCCGCGGTGGGACCGGATCCGGTTGTCGATGAAGAGCGTGGCCCGGGACTGCCAGGGCTGCTCCTCGCGGCGGACCATGAGCTCGCCGACGCGTGCGGAGCTGCGCCAGTGGACGCGCCGCAGGTCGTCGCCGCGGCGGTACTCGCGGACCGTTACGTCCTCGGCGCTGCCCAGGGCGAAGGCCCGCGGCCGGTTGTCACCGGAGCCGGTCCAGGCGCCCCCCAGGGGGATGTTGGGGAGCGGGACCGTGCGCGGGGTGACGGTCAGCGGGACCGTGGTGCGGAAGGCGCGGCCGAGCTCGATCAGGCCGAAGGGGTCGCTGACCCGGACCGCCATCGGACCGATCTCGAAGCGGCCGCGGACGTCCGAGCGGACCTGGTAGGTGACGTGGCGGCGCCAGCCGTGCCCGATGCCCTCGAGCACGAAGCGGGGGCGGGTCCCGAGCACGTAGGGGACGTGGTCCTCGAGCAGCAGGACGCCGCTGGGCGTCCGGCCCTCGTTGGTGAGCGAGAGGCTGACGCGGGCGGGCTGGCCCGCGGCAACGAGCTGCGGGGTCACGGTGCGGACCAGGGCGAGCCGGTAGCGGCTGCGCCCGATCACCGCGGCGGCGACCAGGGGCAGCGCCAGGACCAGCACGCCGACCCGGGTCAGGGCGGGCTGGCCGAGGATCATCGCGCAGACGATCGCGGTCACGCCGGCGGCCACGAAGGCCCGTCCGCGGACGGTCAGGCCGGCGAGCGCCTCACGCACGGGTCCCCTCGGGCACGGGCACACCCGCGACGATGCCGTCGAGGATGGTGGTCGTCGAGCGCCCGCTCATGGCGGCCTCGACGCTCGGCAGCAGGCGGTGCGCCAGCACCGGCCTGGCCAGCGTGTGCACGTCGTCGGGCAGCACGTAGTCGCGGCCCTGCATCGCGGCCATCGCCTTGGCGGCGCGCACCAGGTGCAGCGTCGCGCGTGGCGACGCGCCCAGGGTCAGCTCGCCCGAACGGCGGGTCGCGCCGGTGAGGGCGACCGTGTAGCGCTGCACGGCCTCGGAGACGTAGACCTGGTGGACGATGCCGGTCAGCTTGCGCACCTCGGCGGCGTCGGTCACGGGCTCGAGGTCGTCGAGCGGGTTGCCGCCGGTGTGCGTGTTCAGCATCGCGATCTCGGCGGCCTCGACGGGGTAGCCCACCGACACCCGGGCCATGAAGCGGTCGCGCTGGGCCTCGGGGAGGGCGTAGGTCCCCTCCATCTCGATGGGGTTCTGGGTCGCGATCACCATGAAGGGCGTGTCGAGCTGGTAGGTCGTGTTGTCGACGGTGACCTGTCGCTCCTCCATGCACTCCAGCAGCGCCGACTGGGTCTTGGGGGAGGCACGGTTGATCTCGTCGCCGACCACGATGTTCGCGAAGACGCCGCCCGGGCGGAACTCGAACTGACGGGTGTCCTGGTTGAAGACCGAGACGCCCGTGACGTCGGAGGGCAGCAGGTCCGGGGTGAACTGGATCCGTCGGACGGTGGAGTCGATGCTGCGAGCCAGGGCCTTGCTGAGCATCGTCTTGCCGACGCCTGGCACGTCCTCGATCAGGAGGTGTCCCTCCGCGAGCAGCACGACCAGCGCCGAGGACACGACGTCCGGCTTGCCCTCGATGACGCGCTCGATGTTCGTGCGCACCCGGCCGACCACCCGGGCCAGGGTCTCGAGATCGGCGCTCCCCTCGTTCGGAGATCTCACGTCCCGTCCCTCCCTGCTCGTGCACGCCCTGCGGCGTGCCCCCTCGGTCGACCGCTCGTCGTCCGTGACACCCACCGTAGGGCGTGCCGGAAACATACGCGTCGCGGTCCTCGATGCATCTGACTCCCGTGGTCACGGTTTGGTTGCGGATTCCGTTCACCG
>JAOPYB010000450.1 GCA_025964835.1 Nocardioides sp.
GGACTCGAACCTGCGACCTAGAGATTAGAAGGCTCTTGCTCTATCCAGCTGAGCTACAGGGGCCGGCACCGACGGGCGGCGCGGCCCCATTGTGACGCATGGGACTGCTACCTGCGGTGGAGACCAGCGGGTGTCATGGCTGGAATGCCTTGCGGCCGAGGACCACGACACCGGAGCCGAAGAACCCGACCAGGGCCCAGCCCAGCGACTGACCGCCCTCGCTGCGCAGCAGGGCCACGCCGCCGGCGACCGGCAGCAGGCACAGCAACGCGACGACCAGCACGGGCCACTTGATCCGACTCTCGCTCATGGGTCGAGGATGTCATCCGCGATCCGCCGCTTCCCGGCCGGTCAGTCGACCCGGGTGGCGAACGACAGGAGGTCGTCGGAGGAGGGGACGAAGTAGTACGAGCCGGTGAGGGGCGTGGCGTAGCGCGTCAGGTCGTCGCGCACTCCCGTCACACCGGCCATGCTGTCCAGCATCGCGGCCAGCGGCCGCTGCTCGGCGGCGAAGCCGACGAAGACGGTGCCGTGCTCGCGCACCCAGCCGTACGGCGTGTTGCGCCGGAAGATCGTGCCGAACTCCTCCTGGTCGGTCCGCGCGACGTGCGAGCTCGCGGGCTTGTCCTCGAGCTCCGTGCTGTCCGTCTTGGTCCGCCCCATGGCCCGCTCCTGCTGCTCCCGGCTCAGCCGGCTCCAGGCCAGCGCCTCGTGCACCCACTTCTGCAGCAGGAGGACCGACCCGCCGGCGCCCGGGAAGCCCTCCGGAACCAGCACGTTCTGGGGTGCGACGAGCAGGGAGTCGTTCTCGGTGCCGTCGATGAAGCCGGTCAGGTCGAGGTCGCGGTGGTAGGTCCAGCCCAGGATCTCCTCGGCCAGTCCGGCCAGGTCGCTCAGGGCCGCGATCGAGTCGATGGCCGCGTCGAAGACGACGTCGTGCGAGCCGCCGGCGATCCAGATCACGACGTCGCGCTGGGTGGCCGGCATCGAGAACCCCTCGATCCCTTCGACGGGCTCCGTGAAGCTGCGGAGGCCCGGCGGCATCCGACCGGGGGCGACGGCGGCCCACAGCTCCGGTCGGAAACCCGTCACCAGGTTGACTCCGCCCATGGTCGTGCGCGGCTGGGAGAGGTTGGCGACGGCCGACACGAGGGCGGCCGCCGCATGCGGATCGAGCAGCTCGAGTTCGAGGTAGGTGTGCGCCTGGGTGCCCAGCGCGAAGATCCCGGTCTGGGGCAGCGTCATGCCGACGAGCCTGCCAGCCGACGCGCGAGGTACGGCGCGGTGGCGCTGTCCCCGGACGCCGCGACCTCGGCCGGGGTGCCGGTGGCGACCACCCGGCCGCCCGCGTCCCCGCCCCCCGGCCCGAGGTCGACGACCCAGTCCGCGGTGGCGATCGCATCCAGGTCGTGCTCGACGAGGACGACGGTGTTGCCGGCGTCGACCAGCCGGTGCAGCTGGCGCAGCAGCAGCGCGGTGTCCGCGGGGTGCAGCCCGGACGTGGGCTCGTCGAGCAGGTAGAGCGCGTGGCCGCGGCGGGCCCGTTGCAGCTCCGTCGCCAGCTTGATCCGCTGGGCCTCGCCACCGCTGAGCTCCGTGGCCGGCTGGCCCAGCCGCAGGTAGCCCAGGCCGACGTCGCGGAGCGTCTCCAGGCTCCGCGAGGCCGACGTCACGTCGGAGAGGAACTTCGCGGCGTCGTCGACGGTCATCGCCAGCACGTCCGCGACGGTGCGGCCCCGGTAGGTCACCTCGAGCGTCTCGGCGTTGTAGCGGGCGCCGTGGCAGGTCGGGCAGGGCGCGTAGGTCCCGGGCAGGAACATCAGCTCGACCGCGACGAACCCCTCGCCCTGGCAGGTCTCGCACCGACCCTCCGGCACGTTGAACGAGAACCGCCCGGCCGAGTAGCCCCGTGCCCGCGCCTCGTCGGTGGCGGCGTACAGCTTGCGCACGGCGTCGAACATCCCGGTGTACGTCGCCAGGTTGGACCGCGGCGTACGCCCGATCGGCCGCTGGTCCACGAGCACCAGCCGGTCGAACGCCTCGAGCCCGGTCACCTCCTGGACGTCCACGTCGAGCCGTGCGTCGTCGGGGTCCTCGGGCGCCAGGCCGAGGTGGCCGCGCACCACCTCGGCGAGCACCTGGGTGACCAGTGTCGACTTCCCGGACCCGGAGACCCCGGTCACGGCCGTCAGCACGCACAGCGGTACGTCGACCGACACGTCGTCGAGGTTGTGCCGCGAGACGCCGCTCAGGTGCAGCCAGCCGTGCGGGGAGCGGGGACGGTGGTCGACGGGCTTGGCCCGTCCGAAGAGGTAGGCGCTCGTGGCCGACTCCGCGACCCCCTCGAGGCCGGCGACCGGGCCGGAGTAGAGGACACGGCCGCCGCCCTCACCGGCCCCGGGGCCGATGTCGACGACCCAGTCCGCACGACGTACGACGTCCATGTCGTGCTCGACGACGAAGAGCGAGTTGCCGGATGCCTTCAGGCGGTCCAGCACGTCGAGCAGGGGCTCGGCGTCGGCCGGGTGCAGGCCGGCGGACGGCTCGTCGAGCACGTAGACGACGCCGAAGAGCCCGGACCGGAGCTGGGTGGCGATCCGCAGTCGCTGGGCCTCGCCGGGCGACAGCGTCGTCGAGCTGCGCCCGAGGCTGAGGTAGCCCAGGCCGAGGTCGAGCAGCACCTCGACGCGCGCGACCAGGTCGGAGCAGATCCGCACCGCGACCTCGTTGGACTCCTCGGGCAGCTCGGCCGTGGGCCGCAGCACCGCGACCACCTCGGTGAACGACAGGGCGTTGACCTCGGCGATGGACCGGCCGGCGAAGCGCACCGCGAGGGCCTCCGGCCGCAGTCCGCTGCCGTGGCACTCCGGGCAGGGCGCGTCCCGTACGAAGCGCAGCGCGCGCTCGCGCATCCGCTCGCTCGTGGAGTCGGCCAGGACGTGCATCACGTGCTGGCGGGCGCTCCAGAACTTCCCGTGGTAGCCGTGGTCGATGCGGTCCCGCTCGGGCTTGATGAGCACCGACGGCTGCTCGTCGGTGTAGAGCAGCCAGTCGCGGTCCTTCTTCCTCAGCCGGCGCCACGGACGGTCGATGTCGATCGCGAGGCCGCTGACGACGCTGCGCAGGTTGGCGCCCTGCCACGCGCCCGGCCAGGCCGCGACGGCCCCGTCGCGGATGCTGAGCCCCTGGTCGGGCACGAGCAGGTCCTCGGCGACGTCGTGCACGACACCGAGGCCGTGGCACTCGGGGCAGGCCCCGGCCGCCGTGTGGGGCGAGAAGGCCTCGGCCGCGAGGTGGGCCGCCCCGGACGGGTAGGTGCCAGCCCGGGAGAAGAGCATGCGCACGAGGTTGGAGAGCGTCGTGAGGGTGCCCACGGTGGAGCGCGAGCTG
>JAOPYB010000470.1 GCA_025964835.1 Nocardioides sp.
CTGCCCGGTATCAAGGTCCTGGAGGACTGATGGCTCAGCCGACCCGCACGCCGCTGATGGCGGGCAACTGGAAGATGAACCTCAACCACCAGGAAGCGGTGGTGCTCGTCCAGAAGCTCGCGTGGACGCTCGCGGACAAGAAGCACGACTACGGCAGGGCGGAGGTCGTCGTCTGCCCGCCGTTCACTGACCTGCGGTCGGTCCAGACGCTGGTCGACGGTGACCGCCTCTCGATCCGGTACGCCGCCCAGGACGTCTCCACCCACGACTCTGGCGCGTACACCGGGGAGATCTCGGCCGGCATGCTGGCCAAGCTCGGCTGCAGCTACGTCGTGGTGGGCCACTCCGAGCGCCGCGAGTACCACGCCGAGACCGACGAGGTCGTCAACGCCAAGGCGCACCAGGCGCTGGCCGCGGACATGACCCCGATCGTGTGTGTCGGTGAGGGGCTCGACGTCCGACAGGCGGGGGAGCAGGTGCCGCACACGCTCGCCCAGGTCGACGGCTCGCTCGCCGGGTTCACCGCCGAGCAGGTCGCGGGCCTCGTGATCGCCTACGAGCCGGTCTGGGCGATCGGCACCGGCGAGGTCGCGACGCCCGACGACGCCCAGGAGGTCTGCCAGGCGATCCGGGGCTGGGTCAAGGAGTCGTACGGCAACGCCGCGGCCGCCGCCGTACGCATCCTCTACGGCGGATCGGTGAAGGCGGCGAACGTCGGCGGAATCATGGCGAAGGCCGACGTCGACGGCTGTCTCGTCGGTGGCGCGAGCCTCCAGGTCGACGAGTTCGGCGGGATCTGCCGCTTCTACGACATGCCGGTCCTCTGATCGGCGATGCGTGACGTAGGCTTTCCGCCGTGACTCTCCTCTTCACCATCGTGCTCATCGCCGCCAGCTGCTTCATGGTGCTGCTGGTGCTGCTCCACAAGGGCCGCGGCGGCGGCATGTCTGACATGTTCGGTGGCGGCGTCTCCAGCTCGCTGGGCGGTTCGTCCGTCGCCGAGCGCAACCTCGACCGGCTCACGGTCGGAATCGGTGTCATCTGGTTTGCCTGCGTGATCGCGCTGGGCCTGTTGCTCGCCTACCAGAACTGAGAAAGGGAACCGCTCGTGGCTGGTGGAGGAAACGCAATTCGAGGTAGCCGGGTCGGCGCCGGTCCGATGGGCGAGGCCGAGCGCGGCGAGGCCGCCCCGCGGCAGGCCGTGACCTACTTCTGTTCGCACGCGCACAGCTCGGTGGTGACGTTCTCGGTCGAGGCCACGGTGCCCGACTCGTGGGACTGCCCCAAGTGCGGGCTCCCCGCGGGCCGCGACTCGGAGAACGCGCCGCCGGCGACCAAGGTCGAGCCCTACAAGACGCACCTCGCCTACGTGAAGGAGCGCCGCTCCGACCAGGAGGCGGCCGACATCCTCGACGAGGCGCTCCAGCTGCTGCGCTCGCGCCGCAAGGCCGGCGACATCATCTTTTGAGGTGCCCTGCTCACCCGAGCTCGCTCGGGAGAGCAGGAACCAGCTCTCAGGTCGAGTAGTCGCGCGAGCGAGGAACGAGCTCGCGACCGGCGAACCGAGACCCGGTCAGGGGCGCAACCGAGTCGGCCCCGAAGGCTCACAAATGCGAGGCAGCAGCCCGGTCGAGGAACCAGATGGTCTCCTCCGTGCCGGTGACGCCGACCGCCGGGATCTCGTGCACGTCGGGCGGGTCGGTCTCGGCGAGCGCGCGTGCCACGGCCTCGGCCTTGCCCTCGCCGCTGACCAGGAACCACACCGAGCGGGACCGGTCCATCGCCTCGAAGGTCAGGCTGACCCGTTCCGGCGGCGGCTTGGGCGACTCGGTGACCGCCACCGCGATGGCGTCCGCGACGTCCAGGGCCGGGTGCCCGGGGAAGAGCGAGGCGATGTGGCCGTCGGGGCCGACACCGAGCATCAGGACCTCGAACTCGCCGGCCCCGTGCTCGCGCACCTCGGCGCCGTACGCCGCTGCGGCGGTGCCGACGTCGGCCGCGGTGGCGGTCGACGGCATCTCGTGCACGTTCTCGCCGGGGACGCCGACGGCGTCGAGGAACGCCGCGCGCGCCTGACCCGCGTTGCGCTCCGGGTCGTCCGGTGCCACGAACCGCTCGTCGCCCCACCAGACGACGACACGCGACCACTCGACCTCGGAACCCGGCGACAGCCGCGCGACCTCGCGATGGATCGCGTCGGCGATGGTGCCGCCGGTCAGACCGATGTTCGGCACCCGACCGCGCTCCTGCGCGTCGGCAAGTCGCGCCAGCAGCGCTCCGGCCACCGAGGTCGCGAGCGCGCCGGCATCCTCGTGCACCTCGACCCGTGGGCTGGTCACGTCGTCACCCGGCTCCTGGCGAGGTACGTGGCGGTGGCCGCGTAGATGTCGTCCTCATCGAGTCGCCGGAGCTCCTCGGCGAGCAGCTCGGGGAGTTCGCGGCGCTTGAGCGCGACCGGCCGGTCGGGGCTCCCGGGCGAGGTGAAGGTCGCGAGCTTGCCGTCGCTCCGGGAGATCCGGATCGGCCCCTCCCTGGTCTCGAGGACCACCTCCGTGATCCCGGGGCCGCGCGAGGTGGACCGGGCCACCTTCACCTTGAGCCGGGACGCCAACCAGGCCCCGAGCAGGTCGGCGCTGGGGCTGATCCGCTCGGACGTGATCGCCGCGGCGGTCACCTTGAGGTGCTGCTGGTCGAGTGCCGCGGCCAGCAGGGCCCGCCAGGGCGTCAGCCGGGTCCACGCGAGGTCCGTGTTCCCCTTGGCGTAGGCCTTGCACTGGTCGTGGATGGCGCGGGTCTTGTTGCGCGAGGCCGCCGCGGCGTCCGTGATCCGGCGCTGGGCGAGCTTGCCGAGGGGATCGCCCGCGGGGTCCGCGGGAGGGTGCGCGGGCCACCAGATCGCGACGGGGGAGTCCGGGAGGAGCAGCGGCAGCACGACGGACTCGGGGTGCTTGACCACCTCGCCCTGGAGCCGGATCAGCGCGGTCTCGCCGGTCCAGCCGGAGCCGGTCCCGACCTGCGCGTTGACGACGGGATGGCCCCGGCCGTCGCCGAGGATCACGCCGAGGACCCGGGCGGGGTGCTCGTGGGAGGCGGCCCGGGCGGCGCGCATGGCGTCCTCCGCGACCTCCTCCTCGGCCGCGATCACGAGCGTCATGACCATGCCCATGGCGGGGGAGCCGGCGCGGGTGCGGGCGCGGACGAACTCCGCGGCGATCGCGGCCGCGTTGGTGTCGGTGAGCTCGATCATGTCGGCGTCCCTGCGAAAGTGTGAGCGAAGCCAGCGGTTCCGTGGGGTGAGGTCATCAGGGTCGTCTCCAGACTCGGCCGTCGCGGGCCAGCATCTTGTCGGCGGACTCGGGTCCCCAGGTGCCGGACGGGTAGGTGTCCGGCTTCCCCTTCTTGGCCCAGCTCTCGAGGATGGGGTCGAGGATCTTCCAGGAGAGCTCGACCTCCTCGTGCCGCGGGAACAGCGGGGGGTCGCCAAGCAGGACGTCGAGGATCAGCCGTTCGTAGGCCTCGGGGCTTGCCTCGGTGAAGGAGCCGCCGTAGGCGAAGTCCATGTTGACGTCGCGGATCTCCATCGCGGTGCCGGGCACCTTGGAGCCGAACCGCATCGTCATGCCCTCGTCGGGCTGCACCCGGATGACCAGGGCGTTCTGGGTGAGCTCCTCGGTCGCCGAGGCGGAGAACGGGAGGTGCGGCGCTCGCTTGAAGACGATCGCGACCTCCGTCACCCGTCGCCCGAGACGCTTGCCGGTGCGCAGGTAGAACGGGACGCCGGCCCAGCGGCGGCTGTCGACGCCGAGCGTGATCGCCGCGAAGGTCTCGGTGGTCGAGCTCGCCGCGATGTCCTCCTCGTCGAGGTAGCCGTTGACCTTCTCGCCGCCGGCCCAGCCTGCGGCGTACTGGCCACGTGCGGTGTTCAGGTCCAGCCGCCGGGGGAGTACGACGGAGGAGAGGATCTTCTGCTTCTCGATGCGCAGGCTCTCGGCGTCGAAGGAGACGGGCTCCTCCATCGCGACCAGGGCCAACAGCTGCATCAGGTGGTTCTGGATCACGTCGCGGGCGGCGCCGATGCCGTCGTAGTAGCCGGCCCGCCCACCGATGCCGATGTCCTCGGCCATGGTGA
>JAOPYB010000476.1 GCA_025964835.1 Nocardioides sp.
CGCAGCGCGCGCACCCGTCCCGGACCGCGGCCGCGGGGCTGCCCCCGGTCGTGCTCACCGACGTGGCGCCCACCGAGGTCCTCGCCCCGACACCCGTCCCGACACCCGTCCCGACGCCCGCGCCCGCGCCCGAGCCCGTGCCGACCTTCGGGCACGAGACGAACGGGCCGACCCCGACGCACCCGGTGGAGCCGGTGTCGCCCCGGATGGACCTCAGCGTCACCGCGACCGCCACCTCGTCCGACGCGGTGGCCTTCCGGGTCACCGTCGTCGTCACCGGCCTGCCCCGGGGAGAGACCGCCACGCTCGACGCCTCCGCCGATGCGGCCGCGGTGGGGCTCACGCTCGACGCGGGCTGCACACCGGTGCAGCTCGGCAGCGGCAGCTGCGCCGTGGTCGCGACGCCCCGGACGTTCACGTTCCTGGTGGCCGCACTGTCCGACACACCGGTGACCCTGACGTTCCGGGTGGCGCCGGACGGCCCGGGGATCGAGACCCACCCGGCGGACAACACCGCCCGTCTCGTGCTCACCCCTTGAGCCGACCCCCGGGCCGAGGTGTGCGGCACCCGCCCATCGGGTAGGAAGGTGCCATGACCGTCAGCAGACTCATCGCCCGCCCGATGCTCGCCTCGATGTTCGTGGTCGGAGGCATCAACGCCCTCCGCAACGCCCCGGCCATGGGCCCGGCGGCCGCACCCGTCACCGCGAAGATCGTCCCGATGATGAAGAAGGCCGCCCCGCAGCTGCCGATCCCCGAGGACCCGGTCACGCTGGTCCGCATCAACGGCGCCGCCCAGCTGGTCGCCGGGCTCGCCCTCGCGACCGGTCGCGCCCCGCGCCTCTCCGCCATCGTCCTGGCCGCCTCGCTGGTGCCCACGACCGTGGCCGGCCACCGGTTCTGGGAGGAGAAGGACAAGGCGGCGCGCACCCAGCAGCAGGTCCACTTCTTCAAAAACGTCTCGATGCTCGGGGGGCTCCTCATCGCCGCGGGCGACACGGACGGCAAGCCCGGCGTGGCGTGGCGTGCGCGCCGCGTGGCGAAGGACGCCCGACGCGAGGCCGGACACCTGGCACAGTCCGCGCGCCAGGAGGCCAAGCTGGTCAAGGCGAAGGTCGGCTGACGCGTCGGTAGTCTTCGCGGGTGACGAACGTCGCTGACCCCTGGCCCGCACCCCGTGCCACCCATCCGGTGGACGCGGTCGTCACGCTGCCCGGCAGCAAGTCGCTGACCAACCGGGCGCTCGTGCTCGCGGCGATCGCCGACGGGCCCTGCGTCGTACGGCGGGCCCTGCGCTCGCGCGACACCTCCCTGATGGCGGCCGCCCTGACGGCGCTGGGCTCCCACGTCGACACCGGCGGTGACGACTGGACCGTCACGCCCGGGGCGTTCGGCGCGGACGCAGAAGTCGACTGCGGCCTGGCCGGCACCGTGATGCGCTTCGTCCCGCCGGTGGCGGGGCTCTCGACCGGTGCCGTCGCGTTCGACGGCGACCCCCACATGCGGTCCCGCCCGATCGGCGAGGTGCTGGGCGCGCTGCGCTCCCTCGGTGTCCAGGTCGACGACGGCGGCCGGGGCTCGCTGCCGTTCACGGTCCGCGGCCACGGCGGTGTCGCCGGCGGCACCGTCGTCGTGGACGCGTCGGCGTCGTCGCAGTTCATCTCGGCCCTCCTGCTCGCCGGCCCCCGCTACGACCTCGGGGTCGACGTCCGCCACCACGGCAAGCCCGTCCCGTCGCTCCCGCACATCGACATGACCGTCGCGATGCTGCGCGAGCACGGTGTCGAGGTCCACGACGACGAGGCCAACCGCTGGGCGGTCGCGCCCGGCCCGGTGAAGGCCGTCGACCACCTGATCGAGCCCGACCTCTCCAACGCGGCGCCGTTCCTGGCCCTGGCCGCCGTCTCGGGCGGCTCAGTGACGGTCCGGGACTGGCCGCGGGCGACCACCCAGGCCGGCGACGCGCTGCGCGGCATCCTCACCGAGATGGGGTGCCTGGTCGAGCTCGACGATGCCGGCCTCCGGGTCACGGGCACCGGTGGCCTGCACGGCATCGACGTCGACCTGCACGACGTGGGCGAGCTCGCCCCGGCCGTGGCCGCCCTCTGCTCGCTGGCCGACTCCCCCTCGCACCTGCGCGGCATCGGCCACATCCGCGGCCACGAGACGGACCGGCTGGCGGGGCTCGCGACCGAGCTCGGGGCGCTCGGTGCCGACGTGACCGAGCAGCCCGACGGGCTCAGCCTGCGACCGGCACCGCTGCACGGCGGCGTCTTCCACACCTACGCCGACCACCGCATGGCGCACGCCGGCGTGATTGTCGGGGCGGCCGTCGACGGGGTCCTGGTCGAGAACATCGCGACGACGGGCAAGACGTTCCCCGACTTCGCTCGCTTCTGGTCCGGGCTGCTGTGAGCCGGCCCGGATGAGCAACCGCTACGGGGAGCACGACCAGGAGCACTACGAGCGGCCCCGTCGTCGCACCCGGCCGCGCACCAAGGACCGACCGACGTACGACGACGCGGTGGACGGCGTGGTCGTGACCGTCGACCGGGGGCGCTACACGCTGCTCGTCGACGGCGCGAAGGTGATGGCGATGAAGGCCCGCCCGCTCGGCCGCAAGGGCGTGGTGGTCGGCGACCGGGTCCGGGTCGTGGGCGACACGTCGGGGGACGAGGGAAGCCTGTCCAGGATCGTCGAGGTCACCGAGCGGGTCACGACGCTGCGCCGGACCGCCGACGACGACGACCCGGTGGAGCGGGTGATCGTGTCCAACGCCGACCAGCTCGCGATCGTGACCGCGCTGGCGGACCCCGAGCCGCAGCCCCGGCTGATCGACCGGGCCCTGGTGGCGGCGTTCGACGCCGGCATGCAGCCGCTGCTCGTGCTCACCAAGGCGGACCTCGCCGACCCGGAGACCCTGCTCTCGACGTACCGGTCGCTCGGCGTCCCCTGGGTCGTGACCCAGCGCGACGGCGACCTCGCCGAGGTCCGGGCGCGGCTCGTCGGGCGGACCAGCGTACTGGTCGGCTCCAGCGGCGTCGGCAAGTCCACGCTCGTGAACGCCCTGGTGCCCACGGCGCACCGCGGTGTCGGCATCGTCAACGCCGTGACCGGCCGTGGCCGGCACACGTCCACGTCCGCCTTCATGCTGGCGCTGCCGCCCGGCCCGGACGGGCGGGGCGGCTGGATCATCGACACCCCCGGCATCCGCTCGTTCGGCCTCGCGCACGTGCAGCCGGAGGACCTGATCGGGGCGTTCCCCGACCTCGACGAGATGACCGAGGACTGCCCGCGCGGCTGCACGCACGGCGAGGACGAGCCGGAGTGCGGCCTCGACGAGGCGGTCACCGCGGGCCAGGCCGACCCCGAGCGGGTCGAGTCGTTCCGGCGGCTGCTGGCCGCCCGCAGCTACACGGCGTACTAGCCCCACACGGCGCGCGCGCCGGCCTCGCCGGTCAGCGCGACCAGGACCAGGACGGCCACGGCGAGCACCGCGAGGGCCGTCCCCAGCACGATCCGGACCGGGCCGGTGCGGGTGTGCAGCCAGGCCGCGGCGAAGGCCACGACCGAGAACGCGACCGTGACCCACAGCAGCTTCCCGGCGAGCTCCTCGTGGGTCTCGACGGCGGGGCTCTGCTCGAGCTCGGGGCGGCTCTCGAGGAAGTTGTCGCCGCTGAGGTACGCGGCGATGATCGAGAGGCCCGCGACCACGGCCAGGACGAGCATCGGCCAGCGGAGCCGGTCGCGCCACGACGGGACCAGGACGTAGCCGATGGCGGCCAGGGCGCCGAGCGGGCCGAAGATCACGGCGGCGTGCACGACCAGTGGGTGCAGCGGAAGTCCGTTGATCTCCATGCGGCGAAATTAATGCCGCTTCATGAGAATAGTGTGAGGCCGTGCCAACGACTCGTTCGGGCTCTCCCGACTACACCGACGACCTGCGCCTCGCCCACGTGCTGGCCGACGACGCCGACTCGATCACGACGGACCGGTTCAAGGCGATCGACCTCCACGTCATGAGCAAGCCCGACCTCACGCCGGTCACCGACGCCGACAAGGCGGTCGAGGACGGCATCCGGCGGACCCTCTCCCGGGTCCGGTCGCGCGACGCGGTCACCGGGGAGGAGCAGGGCTCGACCGGGCACAGCCAGCGCCGCTGGATCGTCGACCCGATCGACGGCACCAAGAACTTCGTCCGCGGTGTCCCGGTCTGGGCCACGCTCATCGCGCTCGCGGTCGACGACGAGGTCGTCCTCGGCGTGGTGTCCGCACCGCAGCTCCAGCGCCGCTGGTGGGCCTCGAAGGGCAACGGTGCCTGGACCGGCCGCTCGCTGCTCAAGGCCAGTGCCTGCCAGGTGTCCGACGTACGACGCCTCGAGGACGCCTCGCTCTCCTACGCCTCGCTGCACGGCTGGGACGAGCGCAACCGTCTCGACGACTTCCTCTCGCTCAGCCGCCGCTGCTGGCGCACGCGCGCGTACGGCGACTTCTGGTCCTACATGCTGCTCGCGGAGGGTGCGGTCGACCTGGCCGCCGAGCCGGAGCTCGAGGTCTACGACATGGCCGCCCTCGACATCATCGTGCGCGAGGCCGGGGGCATGTTCACGTCGCTCGACGGCACCGACGGCCCCTTCGGTGGCAACGCCCTCGCGTCCAACGGCCACCTGCACGACGCCGCGCTGTCGTTCCTCGGCTCGCTGCCCGACGACGAGGACGACCCGGACTCGCGGCCGTCCGGTCCCGGCTCGGTCAGCGACCTGAACTCACGCCGACGCGACTAGGACGGGTCTCGCCGGGGTTGTCTCACGGGGGCGCGTCGACCTGTACGCCGGGCTCGCGGCGCGAGTAGCGTCATGAGGACCAGCAGCACTACGGAGGTACAACGATGCGGATCGGCGACGTGCTCCAGGCCAAGTCCAGCCACGACGTGATCACGATCAACCCCGAGGCCAGCGTCCGGGAGCTGATCGCCCTCCTCGCCGAGCACAACGTCGGCGCCCTGATCGTCAGCTCCGACGGCACGTCGCTCGAGGGCATCGTCAGCGAGCGGGACGTCGTGCGACGCCTGCACAGCGACGACGCGGTCCTCGGCGGGACCGTGGGGACGATCATGACCGCGGTCGTCGAGACGTGCGACGAGAACACCCTCCTCGACGACCTGATGAAGACGATGACCGAGCGCCGCATCCGGCACGTGCCCGTCGTCAAGGACGGCAACATCGCCGGCATCATCAGCATCGGCGACGTCGTCAAGCACCGGATCGACCAGCTGGAGTTCGAGCGCGACCAGCTCGACAGCTACGTCCACCAGACCTGAGGCAGGCGGACGCAGCCGCCCTCGCTATCGTGAACGGGCACATTCCGACCACGTGAGGACACCGCCACCATGGACAAGCCCGAGATCGACTTCTTCGACCCCGAGCCGCCGACCGACCTGGTCGTCACCGACGTCACCGAGGGTGACGGCGCCGAGGCCGCCGCCGGGAACACCGTGTCGGTCCACTACGTGGGCGTGGCGCACTCGACCGGCGAGGAGTTCGACGCGTCGTACAACCGCGGCGAGCCGCTGCAGTTCCGCCTGGGCATCGGCCAGGTCATCTCCGGCTGGGACCAGGGCGTCCAGGGCATGAAGGTCGGCGGCCGCCGGCAGCTCGTCATCCCGCCGCACCTCGGCTACGGCGACCGCGGCGCGGGCGGCGCCATCAAGCCCGGCGAGACGCTGATCTTCGTCGTGGACCTGCTCGCCGTCAGCTGACCCGCCCGAAACTTCGCCCTGACCCGCCCGAAAGTTTCGGGCGGGTCGGCTCACCAGGGCAGGTCGTCGCCCGCGCTCTCGTCGGAGACGCGGGCCGACACCCCACCCAGGGCGACGACGTCACCCTTCACGAGCTGTCGGCCACGGCGGGTCTCGACCTCGCCGTTGACCAGCACGGCGCCGTCGGCGACCAGCGGCTTCGCCTCGGCACCGGTCTCGACCAGGTTCGCCAGCTTGAGGAACTGCCCCAGCCGGATGGACTCGTCCCGGATGGCTACGTCGATCGGCTGGCTCATGGGGACAGTGTCGCAGCCCTCACCCGACGAGGACGCCCACGGTGTGGATGAGCACACCGACCAGGCCACCGACGATCGTGCCGTTGATCCGGATGAACTGCAGGTCGCGGCCGACGTGCAGCTCGATGCGCCGCGCGGCCTCCTTGCCGTCCCAGCGCTCGATGGTGTGGGTGATGACGGCGGTCACCTCGGTGCCGTAGCGGTCGACCGCGAAGACCGCCACGTCCGCGGCGATCCCGTCGAGCCGGCGGCGCAGGTCCTCCTCCGTCAGCAGGCGCTCGGCGAACCGGCGGACCTCGGTGAGCAGCCGCGCACGCACCGCCCCCTCGGGGTCGGTCAGCGAGCTCTGGAGGGTGCGGCGCAGGGCATTCCACAGGGAGATGCTGGACGCCACGACCTGCGGGTGGTCGAGGATCCGCTCCTTGAGCCGCTCGGCCCGGACCTGGGTGTCGGGATTCTCGAGCAGGTCGGACGCCAGCTGGGCCAGCATCGAGTCGAGGGCCTGGCGGGCGTGGTGGTGCGGGTCGTCGCGGATGTCGCGGACCCAGCGCACCAGCTCGACGTTGATCCGCGACGTGACCGCGTCGTTGAGCCGCGGCGGCGTCCACCACGGGGCCCGCTCCCCCAGGATCTGGGCCACGGTGTCCGGGTTCTCCTGCAGCCACTCGTGGAGCTCGGTGAGGGCCAGGTCGACCAGCCCGTGGTGCAGGTCGTCTCGGACCATCTCGCCGAGCATGCCGCCGAGCAGCGGCGAGATCGGCTCCTCGCGGAAGCGGGGCACGAGCGCCTCGCTGACCAGGTCGGCGACGTGCTCGTCGCGCACCTTGCCGAGCCCGATGGCCGCGACGTCGGACACCTCGTCCACGACGCGGCGCGCGTTCACCGGCTCCGAGAGCCACCGGCCGACGCGCTGCGAGATCGCGGCGACGCCGATCCGGTCGCGGATGATGTCCTCCTGGAGGAAGTTCTCGCCGACGAACTCCTGCAACCCCCGCCCGAGGTCGTCCTTGCGCTTCGGGATCAGGGCGGTGTGCGGGATCGGCAGGCCGAGCGGGTGCTTGAAGAGCGCCGTGACCGCGAACCAGTCCGCGATCGCGCCGACCATCGAGGCCTCGGCCCCGGCGTTGACGTAGCCGAGGAAGCCGTCGCGGTCGAGGGTGGCGACGTACACGACGGCCGCCAGGCCCAGCAACGACACGGCGAGCGTGCGCATCCGGCGGTGGCCGCGGCGGCGCTCCTCGTCGGCGGCGGGGTCGGAGGTGATCATCGCGGTGGCCATCGGGGCCGATTCTCCCCTACGGGGGTGCGGACCCGAACGGGTGAGCGTGCCAGAATGCCGACCATGTCGCGCACCGTGATCACCTTCGGCACCTTCGACGTCTTCCACGTCGGACACCTCCGGGTGATCGAGCGGGCCGCGGCCCTCGGTGACCGGCTGGTCGTGGGCGTCTCGGCCGACGCGCTCAA
>JAOPYB010000482.1 GCA_025964835.1 Nocardioides sp.
GCCACGGTTGGCGACCAGCACCTTGGAGAACATGGGCACACGCTATAAGGGACGAGCCGCCTGCAGATTTCCCGTCCGGGGCGCGAACTTCCCGGCCGGTCGCGGCATCAGACCAGGTGAGCCCGACGGTGGGTGGCCCGGCAACGGGCACGAGAGAGTGGGAGAACCATGAGCGGGCAGCCCCAGCACCACCGCGTCCGCGTTCCGCTGCACGTCGCAGCGCTCCTCGCCGCCGGCCTCGCCGCCGGCGGACTCGCACCCACGGCCGCGGTGGCGGCACCGGCCCGACCTGCCAGGGCGAGCAGGCGACGATCGTCGGTACCAGCGGACCCGACCGTCTCGCCGGCTCGTCCGGGCGGGACGTGATCGTCGGCCTCGGGGGCGGCGAGGTCATCAGCGGACGCGTAGGCGACGACCTGGTCTGGGGGGCGGCGGCGCCGAGACGCTGCGCGGTGGCTCGGGCGACGACCTGCTCGACCTGGCCGACCACCACGACGGCGGCCCCGGGACGGACACCGCCGACGGCCGCGAGGGCTCCGACACCTGCCTCCACATCGAGCGCGGCAGCGCGACCTGCTGATGCTGTGCCGCGACCTGGGGGACGGTCGGTGCGGGACTCTGTCGCTGGTCAGGCCGTGAACTGGCCGACCAGATGGGGGACCGCGTCGCCCGCCAGGACGACGGCGGCGTCCTCGGGGACGTCGATCACCGTGACCGACTGACGCCCACCCGCGGTCGTCGCGACCAGCGACGTGAGCCCGGCCCGCCGCTGGAACCACGACGACCGGAAGTTCCACCCGATCACGTCGTCGACCGCGAGCACCTCGCGGCGGCGCACCAGGCTGCCCGAGCCCGCGACCACGTAGCCCTCGACGAGGGTGTGCCCGAGCGCCGCGGTCCGGTCGGTGGCGAGGGCCAGCCCTCCGGCCAGTGCGAGGAGCGGGATGTTCGCGAGCCAGGCCGGGTAGTCCCAGAAGACGTAGGCCATGAGGGCAGCCAGGCCGAGCGCACAGGCCGGGACCAGGGCGCGGGTGAAGCGCCGGGTCCGTGCCCGCGGCCCGTGGCCGGTGAGGGCGGCGTCGACGGGCCCGGAGACGCCCAGGACCGCCCGTGCGGTGCGCAGCACGACCGCACGGGGCGCCGGCGGGACGAGCACCGAGCTGCCCTGCTGCTTGCGGTCCAGCCCGGTCACGATCGCGGAGAGGCGGCCGCCGCCCGCGAGCCGGAGACCGAGCGGCTCGGTGATGCTGACGCCGCTGACGCGCTCGTCGTCGAGGCTGGTCTCCCGGGTGGTGAACAGCCCCCGGCGCAGGTGCCAGGACCCGTCGGCCCGCGTGTGGGTGACGGTGAAGCCCCAGTTGGTGACCAGATAGCCACCGATGGAGAGCGCCGTCACGACGGCGACCAGCGCGACCAGGCCGAGGGGGACCGCCAGCCAGGGGGAGGTGCCCGTCACCGGGTCGGCGAGGTCGCGGACGTCGTGGTGCTCGAACCAGCCCAGCGAGTTCAGGACCTGGCTGAGCCCACCGACGACCGCCGCGGCGATCACCAGCCCGCTGCTGGTGAGGGGTGCGAAGCGGATCCACGCGGGGTCGAAGCGCAGCACCACCCGCGCGTTGCCCGCCGAGGACGCCTGCTCACGCGCCTCGGGAGTCGCGTGCAGAAGCGCCTCGCGCAGCCTGCGCGCCCGGTCCACCGGCAGGCCGTCGAGGTCGAGCCGGTCGTCGTCGTCCGTCGAGGCCGTGCCCGTGCCGACCCGCACGGTCGTGAGCCCGACCAGGCGGTGGATCGGCGACGCCGTGAGGTCGACCGTCCGGACGCGGTCGACGGGGGTCGACAGCACGTGCCGGTTGAGGAGCCCACGCCGGAGCTCGATCCGCCCGGCTGTGATCCGGAAGCTGGTCGTGAGGTAGCGCAGCACGCCCAGGCCGACCGGGATCGCGACGCCGATCAGGTGCCACTGACCGCCGGATGCCGTGCCGGCCACGAAGACACCGACCAGGACGGGCAGGAAGCGGAAGAGCTCCCGGATCGGGTGGACCAGGAGCATCCGGGGGTCGAGCCGCTGCCAGTGGTCGTCGCCGAGCAGCTCGCTCACCCGGCCCTCACCGGGCCCTCACGTGGCGTCGCCAGGGTCGGTGTCCGCCTTCACCGTCAGCTCGTCGACGAGCTGACGCGCCCGCGCCTGCTCGAGGCCGGCGATCTCCAGGGCTCCGGCGGCCGAGGCGGTCGTGACCGTGACGCTCGCCAGCCCGAAGAGCCGCGCGACGGCTCCCTCGGCGTAGTCCACGGTCTGGATCCGCGACATCGGGGCGAGCCGGCGCTCGCGGACCCACCAGCCGGTCTGCGTGTAGACCGCGGTCTCGGTGACCTCCCAGCGGTGCACCAGGTAGCGCCACTGCGGAACGACCGCGACGTACGCCGCGAGCACGACGACGGCGATCGCTTGCTCCCACCAGCGCAGGTGGACCCAGTCGAGCACCGGGCCCACGAGGACGAGCACGCCCAGCACGAGCAGGCTCTGGACGGTCGCGCTCAGCAGCCAGAGCAGGCGGGCCCGCGGGCTGACGCGCTGACTGGGTTCGCGCAGCCCCGGCCCCGCCATCAGTCCTTGAGCTCGCAGATGACGGCGCCGTTGGTGACCGTGGCGCCGACCTCGGCCTGCAGGCCGGTCACGGTGCCGGCCCTGTGTGCCTTGAGCGGCTGCTCCATCTTCATCGCCTCGAGGACCACGATGACGTCGCCCTCGGCGACCTGCTGTCCCTCCTCGACGGAGAGCTTGACGATCGTGCCCTGCATCGGGCTGGTCACGGCGTCGCCGCTGGCGGCCGCACCGGACTTCTTGCCGCCGGCCCGCTTGGGCTTCCTGGCGCCGGCCGCCGGGCCGGCGGCGAGCCCACCGAGCCCGGCGGGCAGCACGACCTCGAGCCGCTTGCCGCCGACCTCGACGACGACCTTCTGCCGCTCGCCCGGCTCCCAACCAGTCGACGGCGCCTCGGCCGTGTCTCCGGCGTAGGGCTCGATCTGGTTGTCGAAGTCGGTCTCGATCCAGGTCGTGTAGACCGTGAAGTCGCCCTCGCCGGACGGCGTCGAGGCGCCGACGTACGCCGGGTCGTTGACCACGGCACGGTGGAACGGGATGACGGTGGGCATGCCGTCGACGACGAACTCGTCGAGCGCGCGCCGCGAGCGCTCCAGTGCCTGGGTGCGGTCGCGACCGGTGACGACGAGCTTGGCGATCAGCGAGTCGAAGGCGCCCGGGATCGTCTCGCCGTTCTCGTAGCCGCCGTCGAGCCGCACGCCGGGACCGCTGGGCGGGCTCCAGGCGCTGAGGGTCCCGGGGGCCGGCATGAAGTTGCGCCCGCCGTCCTCGGCGTTGATGCGGAACTCGATGGAGTGGCCGGTGACCTCCGGGTCGTCGTAGCCGAGCTCCTCACCGGCGGCGATGCGGAACATCTCGCGCACCAGGTCGATGCCCGTGACCTCCTCGGACACGCAGTGCTCGACCTGCAGGCGGGTGTTGACCTCGAGGAAGGAGATGGTGCCGTCCTTGGCGACGAGGAACTCGCAGGTCCCGGCGCCGACGTACTCGGCCTCGCGCAGGATCGCCTTCGACGACTCGTAGAGCTTCGCGACCTGGTCGTCGGTCAGGAACGGCGCGGGCGCCTCCTCGACGAGCTTCTGGTGGCGGCGCTGCAGCGAGCAGTCGCGGGTCGAGACGACCACGACGTTGCCGTGCTGGTCGGCCAGGCACTGGGTCTCGACGTGGCGCGGCTGGTCGAGGAACTTCTCCACGAGGCACTCGCCGCGGCCGAACGCCGAGACGGCCTCACGGACCGCGGACTCGTAGGCGTCCGGGATCTCCTCCAGGGTGCGGGCGACCTTGAGGCCGCGACCGCCGCCGCCGAACACGGCCTTGATCGCGACCGGCAGCCCGTTGGCCTCGGCGAAGGCGACGACCTCGTCGGCGTCCTTGACCGGGTCCTTGGTGCCCGGCGCCAGCGGGGCATTGGCCTTCACCGCGATGTGCTTGGCCTTGGCCTTGTCGCCCAGGGCCTCGATCGCGGCCGGCGGCGGACCGATCCAGATCAGGCCCGCGTCGAGCACGGCCTGGGCGAAGTCGGCGTTCTCGGCGAGGAAGCCGTAGCCCGGGTGCACGGAGTCGGCGCCGGACTTCTTCGCGACCGCGATGATCTTGTCGATGTCGAGGTAGGAGTCGGCCGGCGTCGCACCGTCGAGGGAGTGCGCCTCGTCGGCGATCCGGACGAACATCGCGTCCCGGTCGGGCTCGGCGTAGACCGCGACGCTCCCGATGCCCGCGTCCTTGCAGGCCCGGATCACGCGGACCGCGATCTCACCGCGGTTGGCGATCAGGACCTTCTGCAGTGGCTTGCTGTCCGGCACTGGCACTCCTGCTCTCTACCCACGAGGGTGGCTCACGAGGGGAACGTGTGTCTCCGCAGCGCAGGGTATCGCCACCCCCGTCACGGAGCGCGCCGGTCTCACCTGTGCTCCGACAACCGGCGGTCGCGAAGGTTAACAACCGCTAACCAATGCGGCTAGCATGGCGACCATGACGTACGAGCTGTCCCGAGAGCACGAAGAGTTCCGCCGCAGCGTCCGCGAGTTCGCGGAGGCCGAGATCGCGCCGCACGCCGCGCAGTGGGACCGCGACCACCACTTCCCGGTCGACGTGGTGCAGAAGATGGGCAAGCTCGGGCTCTTCGGTCTCACCTCGCCGGAGGAGTACGGCGGCGCCGGGGAGGACGGTGACTTCACCAGCCTCTGCGTGGCGATCGAGGAGATCGGCCGCGTCGACCAGTCGATGGGCATCACGCTCGAGGCGGCGGTCGGGCTCGGCATCAACCCGATCCTGACGTTCGGCGACGACGAGCAGCGCAGCACCTGGCTGCCCGACCTGGTGGCGGGCGACACGCTCGCCGGCTTCGGCCTCACCGAGCCGGGTGCCGGCTCCGACGCGGGCGCCACGAAGACCAGGGCCGAGCTGGTCGGCGGGGAGTGGGTCGTCAACGGTTCCAAGCAGTTCATCACCAACTCCGGCTCCGACATCACCAGCGTCGTGACGGTCACCGCAAGGACCGGCGCCCGTGAGGACGGCAGGCCCGAGATCAGCACGATCATGCTGCCCGCGGGCACGCCCGGCTTCACGGCCGAGAAGGCCTACGACAAGCTCGGCTGGCACGCCTCCGACACGCACCCGCTGAGCTTCGACGACGCGCGGGTCCCGGAGGCCAACCTGCTCGGTGAGCGCGGCCGCGGCTACGCGCAGTTCCTCGCCACGCTCGACGACGGCCGGGTGGCGATCGCATCCCTCGCGGTCGGCTGCATCCAGGCCTGCGTGGACATGAGCGTCCAGTACGCCGGCGAGCGGCAGACGTTCGGCGGGCCGATCGGCCGCAAGCAGGGCCTCGCCTTCCAGATCGCCGACCTCGAGGTGATGCTGCACGCCAGCCGGCTGCTGACCTACCGGGCCGCCTCGATGAAGGACTCGATGACCGGCGGGGGAGGCGCGTCGACGAAGGACTTCAAGCAGGCCGCGGCCGTCGCGAAGCTCTACGCCACGGAGTCGGCCGTCACCGCCACCCGGATCGCGACCCAGGTCTTCGGTGGCTACGGCTTCATGGAGGAGTACCCCGTCACCCGCTTCTACCGGGACGCCAAGGTGCTCGAGATCGGTGAGGGCACCTCCGAGGTGCAGCGGATGCTCATCGCCCGCGGGCTGGGCCTGCCCGTCGAGTGACCCCGTCGGGTGAGCCCGCCGCCCGGCAGCCGTGTGACGATGCCGTATGAGCACACCCCGCGTCCTCGCCATCATCCAGGCCGGCGGCGCCGGCGGCCGGATGGACGTCCTCACGCGGGAGCGGGCCAAGCCCGCACTCCCGTTTGCGGGCGTCTACCAGCTCGTCGACTTCCCGCTCTCCAACCTGGCGAACAGCGGGATCAGCGATGTCTGGCTCTCCGTGCAGTTCCAGGGCTCGACGCTCGAGGAGCAGGTCGCCAACGGGCGGCCGTGGGACCTGGACCGCAACCACGGTGGGCTGCGGCTGCTGATGCCCCAGGAGGGCACCGGCAGCCTCGACGAGGAAGGCTTCGCCCGGGGCAACGCCGACGAGCTGTACCGGATCCGCGACCAGGTCTCGGCCTTCGGTCCCGAGGTCGTGCTCGTGTTGAGCGCGGACCACGTGTACCGGTTCGACCACGCCGAGGCCCTCGAGACGCACCGTCGGGCGGGGGCGGAGTGCACGGTCGTCACGACCGAGGTGCCCGTCGCCGAGGCCGGTGACCACGCGGTGGTGGCCCACGACGCCTCGGGGCGGGTGACCCGCTTCGACTACAAGCCCGACGACCCGGACTCCGGCACGATCGCGACGGAGATCTTCCTCTACGACCCCGGTGTCCTCGTCGAGGTCCTCGAGGAGCTGCACCGGGAGCTCTCGTCGGCGAGCGAGGCGGGGGACACCGGGCTCGGCGACTTCGGTGAGCACCTGTTGCCGAGGCTCGTCGGGCGCGGCCGGACGGTGGTGCACCCGCTCGGCGGCTACTGGCGCGACCTCGGCCAGCCGCACCACTACCTCCGGGCGCACCAGGACGTGCTGACAGACGACGTCGGCGTGCTCGGCGAACGGGACTGGCCGATCCGCACCCGGCAGCCCCAGCGGGTGCCCGCCCGGCTGCTGGACGGCGCGGTGGTCGTCGACAGCATGGTGAGCCCGGGGGCCCGGGTCGCGGGCGTCGTGCGCCGCAGCGTGCTCGGCCCGGGCGTTGTCGTCGAGGCCGGTGCCGAGGTGCACGACAGCGTCGTCTTCGCCGACTCCGTCGTGCGTGCGGGGGCGCGGGTCCACTGGACGGTCGTCGACTCGGGCTGTGTGGTGGAGCGCGACGCGGTCATCAGCAGGCCTGGCGCCGACGGCACGGGCGACCCGGACGCCGTGACGCTGGTGGGCCGTGGGTCGGTCGTGGGTGCCGGCGTCCGCCTGCCGGCGGGTGCGCGTCTGGAGCCCGGCACCACCGCCTGACGCATGTGACGGTCGCCGCCGGGGTAAGGGCTGGGTAGTCGACTCGGAGGTGTCTCGTGGTTCCGTCCTTCCTCGCTCGTGAGCGCACGGTGGCAGGCACCGGCTACAGCCGCTGGCTGATCCCGCCCGCCGCGCTCGCCGTGCACCTGTGCATCGGTCAGGTCTACGCGACCAGCGTGTACAAGACCGCGCTCGTGCAGCACTTCGATGCCAGCCTCACGGCCGTCGGCGTGATCTTCTCGATCGCGATCGTGATGCTCGGGCTCTCCGCCGCCGTCGCCGGCACGTGGGTCGACACCAACGGACCCCGCGCCGCGATGTTCGTGTCCGCCTGCTTTTGGAGCGTCGGCTTCCTCGTGGGCGCGGTCGGGATCGGGACCGGTCACCTCTGGCTCGTCTACCTGGGCTACGGCTTCATCGGGGGCATCGGGCTCGGCATCGGCTACATCTCCCCGGTGTCCACGCTGATCAAGTGGTTCCCCGACCGGCCCGGGCTGGCCACCGGCATGGCGATCATGGGCTTCGGCGGGGGCGCGTTGATCGCCAGCCCGCTGAGCGCCCGGCTGCTGGGGCTGTACGACGCGTCGTACGACGCCACCGACCCGACCTCCGTGGCAGACGGGCACGCGGTGATGCTCCTGTTCGTGACGCTCGGGATCGTCTACTTCTGCTTCATGATGTTCGGCGCCGTCACGGTGCGCGTGCCCGCCGAGGGCTGGAAGCCCGAGGGGTTCGACCCCTCGCAGGTGGCCTCTCGGTCCCTGGTCACCACCGCCAGCGTCTCGGCCGCCAACGCGATCCGCACGCCGCAGTTCTGGCTGCTGTGGACCGTGCTCTTCTGCAACGTGACCGCCGGCATCGGCATCCTCGAGCAGGCCGCCCCGATGATCCAGGACTTCTTCCGCGACGGCTCCACGTCGAGCGTGAGCGCCGCCGCGGCGGCCGGTTTCGTCGGCCTGCTCTCGATCGCCAACATGACCGGGCGCTTCGTCTGGTCCTCCACCTCGGACGTGATCGGGCGCAAGCCGATCTACGTCCTCTACCTCGGAGTCGGCCTGGTCCTCTACGTGCTGCTGGCGCTGTTCGGGTCGTCGACCACCGGCCTGTTCGTGCTCCTCGCCGCGGTGATCATCTCGTTCTACGGCGGCGGGTTCGCGACCGTGCCGGCGTACCTCCGCGACCTCTTCGGCACCTTCCAGGTGGGTGCCATCCACGGGCGGCTGCTCACGGCGTGGTCCGCCGCGGGCGTCGCCGGACCGCTCATCGTGAACAAGTTCCTCGACGCGCGAGGCACGCCGGGTGAGCTCGTGGCGGCCGACTACCGGCCGGCGCTCCTCACCATGGTGGTGCTGCTCGCGATCGGCTCCGTGGCCAACCTGCTCATCCGTCCGGTCGACTCGCGGTTCCACGAGCCCGAGCGCGACCCCCAGATCGAGGAGGCAAGGGGATGACCGCACGCATCACGGTCGCCTGGGCCCTGGTCGGGATCCCGCTGGTCTACGGCGTGGTCGAGACCGTGCGCAAGGCCGCGACCCTCTTCACCGGCTGAGCGCGAGCCCCGGGCGGGCGCGGGGCGCGCGCGGACCGGACCGCTGACGCCGTTCGGGCGGTGCGTTGGTTAGCCTTGCCCCATGGGAACCCGCTGGCGGCACCTGCTCGCCGAGGTGGGCAGGTTCCTCACCGTCGGCGGCGTGGCCACCATCGTGGCCCTCTTCCTCTTCAACCTGCTGGTCCACGGCTTCAACACCGAGCACAAGGCGCTCCTCGACGACCACGTCTTCGTCGCCTACGTCGTCGCCAACACGGTCGGCATGCTGATCAGCTACCGGGGCAGCCGCAACTGGGCGTTCCGCGACCGCCCACCCCGCCAGGCGGACGGCGGGCGCCTCGCGTTCGTCATCATCAACGTGATCACGATGAGCCTGCCGATCGGGTGCCTGGCGATCAGTCGCAACGTCCTCGGGCTCGCCGACCCCGTCTCCGACAACGTCTCCGCCAACGTGATCGGGCTCTTCCTGGGGCTGGTCGCGCGGTTCTACCTGTTCCGCACCTTCGTCTTCAGGCTGCCGCTCCACCTGCCGCACCTCACGCTGCCGCACCTGACCTCGGGCGACCCGGACGTGGAGTCACCGGCCGACCCCGTCAGCGAGCCCACAGATCGGTCCACGAGTGGCCGAGCTCGGCCGTCAGCTCCCTGAGCAAGGGCAGGCTGACCCCGACCACGTTGTGGTGGTCGCCCTCGATGCCGGTCACGAAGGCGCCGCCCAGGCCGTCCACGCTGAAGGCGCCCGCGACGTCCAGCGGCTCCCCGGTGGCGACGTACGCCGCGATCTCGTCGTCGTCGACGTCCGCAAAGTGCACGGTGGTGGACGCCGTGGCTGCGGCGACCCGGTCGTTCGTGCTGTCGCGCAGGCAGTGACCGGTGCGCAGCACCGCGGAGCGGCCGCGCATCGAGCGCCAGCGGCGGACGGCCTCGTCGGCGTCCGCCGGCCGACCGAGCGCCTTGCCGTCGAGCTCGAGCACGGAGTCGCAGCCGAGCACCAGCGCACCCTGCGGCAGGTCGTCCCGAGCCGCCACGGCGACGCACTTGAGCTCGGCCAGCTGGAGCGCCAGCTCGGCGGGGGGAAGCCCTTCCAGCTGCGACTCGTCGACGCCGGAGACGATCACGACGGGCTCGACGCCGGCGCTGCGCAGGGTGGCGAGCCGGGCGGGGGAGGCGGAGGCGAGGACGAGCCGTGTCATGGGCCGAGACTAGTGCTGGCGTGTCTCCCGAGCCGGTGGCACCGGTGGCCGTGCGAGCATGTCCGACATGTTCTCGGCTGGATCCCCCTCGCTCGAGCAACCGGGGTACTGGTGGTACCGCGCGCGGTCCGACCTGCTCCGGATCGCTCTTCGACGGTACGTGGGCCGTCCGGCGCGCCTGCTCGACGTCGGCAGCGCGGACGGGCCGAGCGTCGGCTGGCTGGCCCAGGCCGGTCAGCGGGTGGCCGTCGACGTGGACCCGCGTGGGCTCCGGCCCGGCGACGTGTGCGCCTCGGTCGCCGCCCTGCCCTTCGGTGACGAGGCCTTCGACCTGGTGGCGGCGTTCGACGTCATCGAGCACTGCGAGCCCGAGGCCCGCGCGCTCGCCGAGGTGACCCGGGTCCTCGCTCCCGGCGGGCGCCTGCTGATGAGCGTGCCGGCCTACCAGTGGGCCTGGACGCAGTTCGACGAGCACAACCACCACCACCGTCGCTACACGCGGGTGCGGGCGGTGCGAGCCGTCGAGGCCCAGGGTCTGGAGGTGCTGCGGGCGTCGTACCTGTTCGCGGGCACGTTCCCCTTCTTCGCGGCCGACCGGCTCCGCACCCGGCTGCGGGAGCGGAGCAGCCGCGCTCCGCGCCTCGCGGCGGGGTCCGTGCCCGCGCTTCCCGAGCTCTCGCCCTGGATGGAGCGGACCATGCTGGCCGCGACGGGCATCGACCGGAGGCTGCTCGACCGCGTCGACCTGCCGTTCGGGTCGTCGGTGGTCGTGGCCGCCCGGAAGCCCCTGGGAGCGGCGAGATGAGGGACGCGCGTGAACACAGCCTCTCGATCGTGGTCCCGGTCTACCGCGGCGCCACGACCCTCGACGCGCTGGTGGGGGAGGTCGCCGCCCTCACGGAGCGGTTCCGAACACCTGCCGGGCACCTGGCCCGCGTCACCGAGGTGGTCCTCGTCCACGACTGCGGTCCCGACGACTCCGACGTCGTGATCCGACGCCTCGCGGCGGCCCACGACTGGGTGCGGCCGGTGTGGCTCAGCCGCAACTACGGCCAGCACGCCGCCACGATGGCAGGCATGGCCTCCTCCGGCGGCGACTGGGTTGCGACGCTCGACGAGGACGGCCAGCACGACCCCGCGGAGCTCGGCGCGATGCTCGACCGGGCGATCGTGCAGCGGGCCGACCTGGTGTACGCCGCCCCCAGGAACAAGCCGCCCCACGGACCGCTGCGCAACGTCGCGTCGCGCGGTGCCAAGGCCTCGCTCCGCTGGATCACCGGCGACCGTGCGGCCAACAGCTTCAACAGCTACCGGCTGGTGCTGGGCGAGATCGCCCGCAGCGTCGCGGCGTACGCCGGGTCGGGGGTCTACCTCGACATCGCACTCGGCTGGGTCGCGCGCCGGGTCGTCACCTGCCCGGTCGACCTCCGCGCCGAGGGCAACCGTCCCTCCGGCTACCGGCTCGGCAGCCTCCTCTCGCACTACCGGCGGATGGTCGTCACGGGCGGCACCCGGCTGCTCCGCCTGGTGAGCCTCCTGGGCGTCCTGCTCGCGGTCGCGGGCTTCGCCGGCGCGGTCGTGGTCATCTGGACCCGGATCCACGGGCACGTCCCCGTCCAGGGCTGGGCCTCCATGATGGTCGTGTCGCTGATCGCGTCGGGATTCATCCTCGTCTCGCTCGGCATCGTCGCGGAGTACGTCGGCGTGGCCGTCAACATGGCCATGGGTCGGCCGCTCTACGTGATCGTGCGCGACCCCGAGGAGGGGCCCCTGGGCAGGGAGGCCGTCGCCCCGACCCGGGTGGACGAGGAGACCGCGCGGTGACGACCCTCGTGGTCGGCCGGGGTCTGCTCGGCCGCCAGGTCGCGGAACAGGTGCGGCGCAACGGTGGGTGCGTGCGCACCGTGGACGTGCCCTGGCACGACCACGACGCCGCGCTCGCGGCCCTGGTCGAGGCGACCCACCGGGCCGCCCAGGTGTCCGGAGTGTGGCGGCTCGCGTGGACCGCGGGCGCCGGGGTCGTCGCCACGTCCGCCGAAGACCTCGCCGCAGAGCTCTCGCTCTTCCAGGCGTTCGTCGACAGCGCCGCGTCGTGGCCGGCCGCGATGTTCCTGGCGTCCTCCGCCGGTGGTGTGTACGCCGGCTCTGCCGATCCCGCCCCGTTCGGCGAGCGGTCCGCGACCCACGCGCTGGCGCCGTACGGTCGGGCGAAGCTCGCGATGGAGGAGGCGATGGGGGCGGTCGCGGCCGGGGGCACCCGGGTCCTGATCGGGCGGCTCGCCAACCTCTACGGACCCGGGCAGGACCTCTCGAAGCCCCAGGGGCTCGTGTCGCAGGTCTGCCTGACCCAGCTCACCCGGACGACGCTGCACGTCTACGTGTCCCTCGACACCCTGCGTGACTACCTCTTCGTCGCCGATGCGGCGGCGATGGTCGTCACCGGCCTCGACCTGCTGGCGCGGGAGTGCCCCGGCACAGTGGTCACCAAGGTCCTCGCCTCGGGACAGTCGCTGAGCGTGGCGGCCGTGATCGGCGAGTCGGGGCGCATCTTTCGGCGCCGACCGCACCTGTCCACGCGCTCGGTGTCGGGGCCGCAGGTGCGTGACCTGCGGCTGCGTTCGGAAGTCTGGCCGGAGCTCGACGCGCTCGCCACGACCCCGTTCCCGGTGGGGCTGCGTCGCACCGCAGACGACATCGCGGCGCGACTGCGCACGGCCGATCTGCGGGTGGTGGGCGCGTGAGCGTTTCCCAGGGCCGCGACCGCAGCGACCTCCGGTGGCTGCTGGTCGCCCTCGTCGCGGTCTGGGTCGCGTGGGCGTTCCCGCTGCTCGGGGACGGCCGGCACTACTTCCAGGGTGACACCGCAAACGCCTACTACGGCTGGTTCCACCACTTCGGTGATGCCCTCCTGCACGGCCGGTGGCCGATGTTCGACGCCCAGGCGGGCTCGGCGGGCAACCCCCTGGCCGAGGGCCAGGAGGGTCTCTACAGCCCGCTCAGCGCCCTCATCGCCGTCGGCGCCGCCGTGGCGCCCGACGTGGTCGTCTACGCCACCCTGCTCAAGTTCCTGATCGTCACGATCTCGGTCACCGGCTGCTTCTTCCTGGCTCGCACGTACGGCGCCCGTCCCGGACTCGCCGCCGTGGCGGCTGTCGCCGTACCCCTGTGCGGCTTCACCCTCACCAACGACGCCCCGCGCTGGGTGGCCGGGCAGCTGGTCGCAGCCCTCCTGCCCTGGGCCTGGTGCACCGCCCGGCGCACGCTGGCCGGCGCCCACCCCTGGGCGGCCCTGCTGAGCGCCGGCCTGGTGATCACGACGGGCTACGTCTTCGGGACGATGTATCTCGCCCTGGTGCTCGCCGGGCTGCTGCTCGAGAACCTGCTCGCCCGCAACTGGGTGGCGCTGCGCCGCCTCCTGCTGCTCGGTGCCTTCTGCACGCTGCTGGCCGTGACCGTCTACCTGCCCGGCATCCTCACCGCGCCGGTGACGTTCCGCAACGCATGGACCGTGGACGGCACCGGCTTCCTCCAGATGGATCCGCTCACGCTGCTGCTGACCGGGCATCCCACGACGGTCCCCCCGTCCGTCTCGGAGCTCCCGGACCCGGTGCTCGGGGCCCGTCAGATCCCGTTCAGCTACATCGCCTGGTTCCTGCCCGTCCTGCTCTGGGTCGACCCCGCGCGGCTGCGTGGCCGGTGGTGGCCCTGGGTCTCGCTGCTGGTGCCGCTCGTGCTCACCGTGGTCTGGACCCTGCTGCCCTACAACATGGGCCCGATCCGGATGCCCGGCCGGGTGATGTCCGTCGTCAGCCTGGCCGCGATCCTGCTGGTGGTCGTCCTCCTCGAGCGGGCGGTCGTGCGTCGACCCGGCCCGGTGCGGATCGGCGCCACGCTGCTGTGGGCGATCGGTGCGGCGATCCTGGCCGGGGTCCTTCACCCGGCGTCCGGCGGGCTGCAGGTCGCGGGCGGGTTCGTCGTGGTCGTGGGACTGCTCGCCGCCGGCTGGGCCGCGCGCCGGGGCCGCGGCCTGCCCGTCGTGCTGGTGATCGCCTCGGTGAGCGTGGCCATCTTCCAGTTCGTGGTGCTGCCCGACACCATCGGCGGCCAGCGCTACGCCCCCTCTCGGCTGGCCGACTACTCCGACGTGCTGCGGGGGAGCCGGGGCGACGTGTTCGCCATCGGGCTGACGCGCGAGGCCATCGACGCCCACCCCGCGGTGGCGCAGTCGATGCTGACCGGCAGCATGTGGGACCTGACCGGTAAGCCGGTCCACAACGGCTACACGACGATGGGCTTCCGGCACTACAACGACCGCTTCTGCCTGCGCTACAACGGCGAGGCCTGTCCGGACGCGCTGCAGGAGATGTTCGTGGTCCAGCCCGAGACCGGGCTCCGCTGGGTCGACCTGCACGCGATCAGCACGCTGGTCCTGTACGACGACCCGGAGCAACCGGTCGGGGACCCGCCCTCGGGCTGGCACGAGAGCAGGCGGGTCGGACTCGTGGTGACCTGGCAGCGCGACCACGTGGTGCCCACCGCGGGAGGCGTGGTGTGGTCTGCACCGGGGACCGAGGTGCACCAGGTGGCCCAGTCCGAGACGAGCACGACCTTCGTGGTCGACCGGGTCGGCGACGACGCGAGCGTGGTGCTCAGCCGGCTCGCCTGGCCCGGCTACCGGGTGGCGGGCGCCGACTTCGGCGAGGCGCTCGGGGGCCAGTTGCTCCGGGTCCGGCTGGATCCCGCCGACGTGGGAGAGACGGTGACCGTCACGTTCCGTCCTCCCGGGTGGTCGGGTGAGCTGGCCGCCCTGGGGGGTGCGCTGCTGCTCGGTGCCGGCTGGTCGGTCGTCGTCACGGTGCGCCGGCGCCGGTCGGGGGCGGCAGCGCCTCCCCGAACGCGCACAGGGTGAGCGCGGTCAGCGGGTGGCCGGGCTCGACGTGCTCCGGCGCGCGCATCGACAGCATCACGTTGAGCAGCATCCCGTGGGCTACGAAGTCGCGGGCCTGCTCGTCGTCCCAGCCGGTGCGCTTGATCGTCGCGAACACCTCGCCCATGCACTGCCGGGCGGCCGCCGCGATCTCGTCGACGCCACCGGCGGTGAAGCCGTGCATCATCACCTGGAGGAAGTCGTGGTCCTGCAGCAGGGCGGCGTAGGCCAGCCCCATGCGGGCCTTGTCGTCCTCGCTGGCGGGGTCGAAGGGCCCCTCGTCGAGCACGGTGGCGAACGCGTCGCGGATCCGGCCGACGGAGCGCCGGAAGACCTCCAGGAACAGCTCGAGCTTGGTCCCGAACATGCGCACGACGTACGGCTGGGACACGCCGGCCTCCCGGGCGACGGCGTCCGTGCTGGTGCCGGCGTACCCGCCCCGGGCGAAGGCCCGCGTCGCCGCCTGGAGCACGAGCTCCCGTCGGTCCTCGGCGGCCATCCTGCTGGCCTTCTCGGCGTTCATGGTTGACATGTTATCAGCCGATTACTTAGTGTGTGGACGTAAGTAATCATTCAATGCCTTCTTCCGACGGAGACGCTCATGTCCACACTCGACGCGACCCGGGTCGCGCTCCCGCAGCCGGTCACGGCCCGGCCCCGACGGAACGTGCCGGTCTGGCTCGCCGTCGTCGCCGCGTCCCTGCCGATGTTCATGGCCACGCTCGACAACCTCGTGATGACCACGGCCCTGCCCGTGATCCGCGTCGACCTCGGCTCGAGCGTCGGTCAGCTGTCCTGGTTCATGAACGCCTACACGCTGGTCTTCGCGACCTTCATGCTCCCGATGGCCACCCTCGGCGACCGGCTCGGCCGGCGCCGGATGATGCTGGTGGGCCTCGGCGTCTTCACGGGCGCCTCCATCGCGTCGGCGCTCAGCACGACGTCCGAGGCGCTCATCGTGTCGCGCGCCTTCCAGGGCCTCGGGGCGGCCGCGATCATGCCGCTGTCGCTGACCCTCCTCGCCGCGGCCGTGCCCCCGGCCCGCCGCGCGGTCGCGATCGGCGTCTGGGGCGGCGTCTCCGGTCTCGGCGTCGCGCTCGGCCCGGTCGTCGGCGGTGCCGTCGTCGAGGGCGTGAGCTGGCAGGCGATCTTCTGGCTCAACGTCCCGGTCGCCGCGGTCGCCCTGCCGCTGCTGCTCCTCGCCGTCCCGGAGTCGCGCGGTCTCTGGCAGCGCCTCGACCTGCCGGGCACCGCGATGCTGGGCGGAGCGGTCTTCCTCGGCATCTGGGGGATCGTGCACGGCAACGACGACGGCTGGGGCGATCCTCGCGTCCTCGGCCCGCTGGTCGCCGCCGCGCTGCTGCTCCCGGCGTACGTCGCCTGGGCTCGCGGACGTGCGTACGCCGTGTTGCCGCTGCGGCTGTTCTCCTCGCGCGGCTTCTCGGTCGCCAACGTCGTCGGACTCACGTTCACGATCGGCATGTTCGGCACGGTCTTCCTGCTCTCGCAGTACCTCCAGATCGTCCAGGGCTACTCCCCGCTCGAGGCCGGCCTGCGGACCCTGCCCTGGACCGCGGCGCCCATGGTCGTGGCCCCGATCGCGGGCGCGATCTCGGCGCGCACCGGGCTCCGGTCGCTCCTGGTCGTCGGCCTGACACTCCAGACCGCGTCGCTCGCGTGGTTCGCGGCGCTGACCGAGGGCGGTGCGGACTACTCGTCCTTCGTGGTGCCGCTGGCCATGGCCGGTGTCGGGATGGGGCTCACCTTCGCCCCGAGCGCCACCGCGGTGCTGGAGGGGCTGCCGGAGGACGACTTCGCGATGGCGAGCTCCGCGAACTCCACGATCCGCGAGTTCGGCGTCGCCCTGGGCATCGCACTGCTCGTCGCGGTCTTCCTCGGCAACGGCGGTCAGCTGTCGCCGGACGGCTACGACGGTGCCATCGGCCCCGCCCTCCTCACCGGCGCCGCTGCGGTGGCGGTCGCCGTCGTCGCGGCCCTGTTCGCCCCCGGACGCGTCCGCCGCTGAGCGACTCCCCTCGGAACGGCTGGCGGCTCGGGCATGATGACGCGCGCAGCAGCCATCCGACCGAAGGGACCCGCGTGACCCGGACCGTGCTCGCGGCCGCCGTCCTGGTGGTCGTGGCAGTGCTCGGCGGCTGTTCCGGGGACCCGGGCCCCGGAACCGCGGTGCCGCCGTCGGCCAACCCGTTCGAGGCACTGGCCGGCTACGCGGATCCCGACTCCGGCGTGGCCCAGGCGGCGGCCCGGGCCGAGGCGGCCGGGCACTCCCGGCAGGCGCGGGTCCTCGCTCGCCTCGCGGCGGTCCCGGCCGGGATCTGGCTCACTCCCGAGGAGTACCCGCCCGGCGAGGTCGGCCCCCACGTCGCGAGCGTCACGTCGGCGGCCGCCGGGTCGGACCGAGTCCCGCTGTTCGTCGTCTACGGCATCCCCGACCGCGACTGCACCGGCGGCTTCTCCGCGGGTGGGCTGACGGCCGCCGACTACGGCCCCTGGGTGGACGAGATCGCGACCGCGGCCGCCGGGGCGGGCCGGGCCGTGGTCGTCCTGGAGCCCGACGCGCTCGCCGCCTCGCTGGAGTGCAGGGACCGGGCCCGGCGCGTCCGGCTGGTCGCCGGCGCGGTCGACAGCCTGCGCGACGCCGGGGTGACGACGTACGTCGACGGCGGCCACTCGGACTGGATCTCGCCCACGGCCCTCGCGAACCTGATGCGTGACGTGGGTGTCGGGTCGGTGCGGGGCTTCGCCACCAACGTCGCGAACTACCAGTCCGACGACGACGAGCGGGCGTACGCGGCCCGGCTGAGCAGGCTGCTCGGCGGCGCGCACTACGTCATCGACAGCAGCCGCAACGGCAACGGGTCGACGCCGGTCTGGTGCAACCCTCCGGGTCGCGCGCTCGGGACCGAGCCCGGCTACGTCGACGACGGGACCGGTCTCGACGCGTTCCTCTGGGTCAAGCCGCCGGGGGAGAGCGACGGCGGGTGCGGGGGCGGCCGCCCGGCCGGTGAGCTCTGGCCGCGGCGGGCGATGGAGCTCGCCGCCGCGTCCGGCTGGTGAGAACATCGGAGAACACGCGCGTCCCCGGTGGTCTGGACGACGAGGTTCCCCGGCCGCGTTGTTAGCATCCACCCCATGGCTGTGGGCACCGACTGGGTCGCTGTGATCGTCGAGGACGATCCGGACGTCCGCGACCTGATCGACATCGTGCTGACCCAGTCCGGCTTCCGCACGGTGGTGACCGAGGACGGTCCCGCCGGCGTCGAGGCGGTGCGCACCCACAACCCGCTGATCACGACCCTCGACGTCAACATGCCGGGCATGGACGGCTTCGCGGTCGCCAAGCGACTGCGCGAGTTCAGCAACACCTACCTGATCATGATCACGGCCCTCGCCGACGAGATCGACGTCGTCCAGGGGTTCGAGGCCGGCGCCGACGACTACCTCGTCAAGCCCTTCCGTCCCCGCGAGCTGCGTGCCCGCGCCGACTCGATGCTGCGCCGGCCCCGCTCGCGCAACGACAGCCCGTCCGGGTGGGCCGACGACGACGCTGCGGCGGCGGCCGTCACCGCCGAAGCGGCCCGACAGCCCGGCGCCGAGCCCGCCGCCCCGCCCGTGGAGGAGTCCTGGGCCGCGGCGGCCACCCGCGACCTGCTCGCGACCGCCTCCCGGCCGGTCGTGCCCGTCGCGGAGGAGGCGGCTGCCCCGGGGCCGCCCGCTTCCGCGCCGCAGCCGACGTACCAGCCGCCGGCCCCCCAGGCGACCTACGCGCCACCACCCCAGCCGACGTACCAGGCCCCGGCCCGGCCGGCCCACCAGGCGCCGCCCGAGCCACTCCAGCAGCAGCCGGTCGCACCGGAGGCGCCTCCGGCTCCGGCTCCGCGGCACGCCGCGGCGGTGAGCGAGGCGGGCGCGCCGCGCCCGGACGGCAGCTGGGTGCGCTACAAGGGCCTCGCGCTCAACCAGGAGAGCCGTGCGGTCAGCGTCAACGGCGCGTCGGTCGACCTCTCCCGCGCCGAGTTCGACCTGCTGGCGTCGTTGCTCACCACCGGTCGTCGGGTGCGCAGCAAGGCAGACCTGGTGCTGGCCATGCGCGGCCAGCAGTACGTCACGTCGTACTTCGTCAACGAGGCCGACAAGCGCTCCGTGGAGGTCCACATCCACAACCTGCGCCGCAAGCTCGGCGACGACGGTGCCACCCCGCGCTACATCGAGACCGTGCGGGGCGTGGGCTACCGGCTCGCTGAGCTGGTCTAGGCCCCGAGGCGCGCGTACGCCTCTGCCGCCGACGGCGCTGCCGGTCAGCCGATGGTGTGGGTGGTGGTGGGGTCGGTGAGGTAGACCGGGCCATTGGGGGCGTGCCAGGTGTAGGTGTGGTCGGTGTTGCGTTCGTATCGCCAGCGTCTGGTGGTTTTGGCGCGGTGGTGGCGTCGGC
>JAOPYB010000491.1 GCA_025964835.1 Nocardioides sp.
TCGCCCGGCAGGTCGGCCAGAAGTTCGCCCGCGAGATCTTCTTCCTCGGCGACGAGTACTCCGCCGAGGACGCGCACCGGATGGGGATGGTCAACAAGGTGGTCCCGCACGCCGAGCTGGAGGCCGAGGCGCTCGAGTGGGGCCGCAAGATCAACGGAAAGTCCCCGACGGCGCAGCGGATGCTGAAGTATTCGTTCAACCTGATCGACGACGGACTCGTCGGCCAGCAGCTGTTCGCGGGGGAGGCGACCCGGCTCGCCTACATGACCGACGAGGCGGCCGAGGGCCGTGACCAGTTCCTGGAGAAGCGTGACCCCGACTGGTCGCCGTTCCCCTGGTACTACTGATCTCACGTGTTTGCCCAGGTCAGGAGGGGGTTCGAGCCTCGAAGTCCGCGCCTGGTCCGCAGAAAGTCCGCAAGAAATCGACTTCGGCCGTCCGCACTCGGCTCCCGGAGCGCCGCATGGCTCGCGAGGGGGCGGATCTGACAACACCACCGTCAGACGGTGGCGTGGCGTTTTCTGGCGGCCGTTCTCCTCCCGTCTATGTCCACTTAGCCGGTCGCGAGTATGCGCGACCGGCGGCACCTTGGACCGTCTCGGGGAGCTGGCTCTGGCGGATCTTTGCCGGGCTGATGTGGAACGAACTGGGCATCAACTTCTTGAGCTCGGACGAGTACCGCTTCGGCGGGAAGGCGGCGGCAACGAAGAGCTTGGGGCTAAGAGTCCGGGCCGCCTTGACCGCGGGAGTGAGGTCGCTGTCGGCGCTGACGAGGAGGGCGGAGCCGGAGAGACGCCGCGCGGCGTCTGCAACGAGGGACGTCGCGATGTTGACGTCCGTCTCCTTCTCCTCGTAGTGGGTCCACACGGCGCCGCACTTGCGACACTTCATCGGCTTCTTCTGGTAGCGCCCCTGCACGATGTCTACTAACCCGGGGTTCTGGGCGAGCAGCGCGTGCTGGTATCGCCCCTGCCGGGAAGCCGCTGGTGGCTCGTCGAGGACCGGGGCGGTGAAGTAGCGAACCTGAACGAGGGAGCTTCGGGCCGCAGGCTTCGAGAGAGTTCGACGAGGTCGAGCCAGAGCATGCGCCGCCCGAACTGGTCCTTGAGCCCGTGGTAGAGGTTGAAGCCGTCCACGTACACGATCAGGCTCGACAACGGGTGCTCCTCCTTGGAATAGGGCGATCACCCTACGTCGTTGACCTGGTCGGCAAATGCGACGCGGCGAGTTGGCCGTTTTGATCCGCATGCGCGCGTGTGGCTATAGTCTTCCGTACACCACACCAAGGCCTAGCGGCTTTGGTCCAACGGCCCCATCTTACGGTGGGGCCGTTTTTGTCCGCCCGTCTCAGGTGCGCCGCGGTGGGCTGAATCTGCATCGCTCGGGCCGGTCGGTCGGCCCGTGGCCTGACTCATGAGATCCGCGGCGGCAGCCCGCGTCCGGTCCTCCGCTGTCGGCCACAGATGGCTGTAGGTGTTCAGCGTGGTCGTCGCCGACGAGTGCCCCAGCGCCCGCTGGACGGTGACGACGTCGCACCCTGCGGCGATCAGCCCCGACGCGTAGAAGTGCCGCAGGTCGTGTAGCCGCACCTGCGGCAGCCCGGCTCGATCATGTCTCGTATGCCGACCGAGTGCAGTCCCCGCCAGGCGCCCTTCGCGAACACCCGCGCGTTGATCTGAAGGTGCAGATGCCGGTGCGGATCCCCTGCCCGTGACGTGTAGTGCCGGATCACCGCAGCCTCGATCTGCTCCACCGGGACCTGCACCTGCCGATCGCGTGGACCGACACGTGTCGTGGCGTGCTTCGCCAGGTACTCGATGATTTGCTCCGCAGCGCGCTCCTGGGCGGCGTCGAGCGCGGCCGACACCTCCGGATGGAGTGCGGCCGCGAGTGACCAGGTCTTCGGCCCGTTGATCGTCACTTCTACGAACCGCAGGCCGTTCGCGTCCTTGCGGAGTCGCCCCTTCGGTTGTCCGGTCTCCACGACGATCCCGGCGACCCAGGCTTCGTAGGTTTCACCGTTCATGCCCGGCTGCTTCTCGAGGGCGACGTCGCCAGCGGCTGTCGCTTCGGCGACGAAGCGCATCGCGATCCCGTCGCCCTCGGCGAGGTAGTAATCGTCGTAGCGGGCGCAATCCGTCTCGACGTAGTTGCGCGCGGCCTTCGCCGCACCGCGGTAGAACTTCACGCCGCCATGCATCCGGATCACCGCCCTCACGACGTCCGTCGACAACCAACGGACCCCTAGAAATGCGCCGCGGGCCGCCCGATCACGGGCGGCCCATCTACGTCCTTCGTAGCATGCGTGCCGCTTGAAAGGGAGGGGTTGAGATGGCGGGGAAGCAGGTATCTGAGAGAGATTTCAGGGACCGTAGGTAGTCAACGAAATTGGAGGATCAGGAGATCGGGCCGAGTGGAAGTCAAGGGTCGGTCGGTGGCGGAGGAGAAGTGGTTGGCCAATCCGAGCCCGTAGAAGGCCCCCTTCCCGGCTTGGCCGCCGGACGGGGTAAACGGGACCGGTTGTCCAGGGCCAGCCGACCTTCCGTCGCGCTCCCCGCAGGAGGTTGGGCTTCCGGTGCCCCGCGCCAGCCATCGTGACCTGGCGACCTTCGCGAAAGCGGCGCCGATGCGGTTCGTCCGGGGGGACGGATAATCGTGCACGGCCTCAACAGCACCGAGAGCTTGCCCGAAACAGACCAGCGAGAAGCCCACCAAGAACCTCGTCGTGGTCGACAACCCCTTCGGCGAGGTCGGCGTCTCGCTCAAGTACCTATCTGCCGGATCGAGTAGGCCGAGCGCGCCGTGGGCCCAGCCGGCTGAGGATGGGGCTGGCCCGAAGGATCTCGTCGTACGGTCCCCGGACGGTTGCTCGCAGGGATGCCACACGTCCTGGCCTCAAGCTCACCTAGACCGCGGATTTCCGGCTGCCCGGTCAGCGACGACGTGAGCGGGCGGCGAACGCGTCGAGAGCAGTGATCACCCCTCGGCGGCCACCCCACACGCGGTCACACGTGTCGGAGGTCGAGTCGAAAGCCAGAGTTGCGCGGGAGAGCGACGCTGGCGCGAAGCTCTCCCGCGTAACGCGTTCAGTCTTGCTCGACTACGACGTTCCACCGGTCGGTGAGCTGTTGGATGCCGACCGCGATGCTGATGCTCGAGCAGCTGCCCGCCTCGAAACCTGCGGTGTCAGATGGGCAGGATACGGAGTTCAGGCCTCCTGAGTGGATTCCGCGTGCGCCGACACTGCCGTCCGCTCGCTCGACGTAGACGGGCGCCCCGCTGTCTCCGCCTGTCGTAGTTACCCCAGAGCCGGAGTACACGAACCCGGAACAGTTGGTGGTCGTGCCGGGGCAGTTGAACTCGACCCCTGTGTTGGTGATTGTTCTGTTGCAGCGTTCGCCGGTGTTCGCTCCTGACACGCATACCGTGTCGCCGACTGACGGCGCTGCGGACCCGCCGACGTGGAACTGGTAGCGCGCGTTGCCGGTACCGGCGTCCCAGGGCCCGCCAAACACCTTTCCGATCGTGGCCGGGGATGCGGGTGGGTCAATGAGGAGCGAATCATAGTTCGGTGCCCACTGCATGTCCCCGTTGTTCGCGATGAGGTCGCCTCCACCGTCATTCACTCGGGTTGTCGCCTCGTTCTCGCCGTTCAATTTGCAGTGTCCGGCGGTGAGAAGGCGCCCCTCGCCGCCGGTTGTGAGCACCGAGAAGCCTGAGGTGCAGACGTTGTGCAGGTTCGTTCCCGGGAAGTGGAGTTGGCCACCGCCTTGCCAGGGGGACGAGTCATTCCGCCTGGTTTGGAAGTCGACAGCCTGGCCACTTCCGATCTCTACAGAGACGCCTGCTGCCTTCTGGTAGTCGTTGATCAGGGCTGTAGCGGCCTCGAGTTGCTTCGGGTCGACGTTGGCGATCAGTCCTGAGTAGTCCTTGTTCTTGAAGATCGTGTTGATCAGGGGGCCGTCTAGCAGCCGACTGGTATCCATGAGTGCTTGTGCGCCTGCATGAAGTTCGGGCTCGCTGTACTTCGTGGGCACGATCTCGACACGCACGCCGTCGGCGTTCGGTGCCTGGGCGGCCAGCGCGTCCTCTGGTGGCGTGCCCTTGTAGTAGAGCGTGACGATGCGGGTGTCGAAGTCGAGAGCCGTGTAGGCGTACCCCGCGTCGTTGTAGTGAGCGGCCATGGCGTCCGCTACGTCTCGTACCTGGTCCATGGAGACCAAGACCGGGTCGAGTTCCTTGGGCGGTGTGAAATCGCCGCCTTCTTCGGCCGCGGACGGTGTCACCATGGCCGCGAATCCAAGTAGTACACCGCTCAAGCCCAGCGCTATCGCTGCTGCATGTCGTCGCCTGTTCAATACCCCGATCCCATCCCTCCCGAGTCGACCTACTGTCGCGTCGGTCTTGACGAGGATGAAACCGCTTCGAAGACGAACTGTCTACGGGTGACGAAGTTACTGGAAGGCCACCTTCTCGCCGACACGGACGTGGACAGAAACGTTGGCGACGCTTTCGAGGCTCTCGGACAAGGCGTCGAGGTCGCGTCCCTTGGCGTCCTGCTCACCGATGTACACGACAATTCCAGACAGGTCGTCGGTCTTAGTGACGTAGTTGACTTCGACTCCGAACTGCGGCCCGCTGTCGGCGACGCGCTGGGCTGCGTCGGAGAGCTCCGCGTCGCTGTACGCCGCAGAGCGAAGCTCGACTGTGACTCCATTGTCGTCCGTCCCGACCGCTTCCATCACTTGCGAGGGCGCGGGGCCCTTCCACCAGACGGTTACTGTGCGGGTGCCGAAGTCGAGCGCCACAGAACCGAATCCAGGGGCGCGGTACAGGCTGGCCAAGGGCGCCGCTGCGTCGCGCACCTCGTCCCGCGACCGCAGCTCCGGGCGCTGAGATGACGAAGTCGACGTCCCGTCGGGGGCGGAGAGGGGCGAGTGCGCCGGTGAGGCCGGCTTCGGCCCCGGCGACCAGTACGTGCCGGCCGCGTAGCCAGTGCCGGCGATGATCACCACCGCCGCCGCGGAACCAATGACAATGTGGACTTTCCGCCTGTCTGATCTCGTCGGGTAGTTGACGCCGTGGGATCTAAAGGGTGGAGCTTCGTCTGCGATTTGCCGAAGCACCTGCGCGAGCCGTGTTTCCTGGGTCGGAGACATTGTCTAGACCCCTCCTGATTCATCGAGTAAATCTTCCGCGAGTTGGTCTCGAAGCCTCGTACGTGCTCGAGCGAGCAGGCTTCGGACAGTGGACGGACCGCAGTGCAGGGCTTCGGCAATGTCGGCGTCGTTGAGGTCTTCGTAGTAGCGAAGGATGATGACGGCCCGTTGCCTAGGCTTGAGGTGCTGGAGTGCCTGACGCACTGCTTCACGTTCAATCACGTCGTCGGCGACTCCCGCTTCGGCTATTGGCGTCCAGAGTCGAAGCGCGGCCTTTGCCAGAGGTAGCCGCCGCTGTTCGTTCAGAAACAGGTTGAGCAGGGACCGGCGGGCGTAGGCGAGTGGGTGTTCGATGTTGGCGAAGTCCGTCTTGGCGATGCTGACCAGCGTGTCTTGGACGAGGTCCTCGGCACTGTGCGCGCTTCCTGTCAGCAGGTAGGCATGCCGCATGAGTGCGTCGCCGTGTCGGGCGGCGAACGCCCCTAGGTCTGTCTCGCGCCCTGCGTGGGTTTGGCTCATCATCATCTCCGTTAGACACGCGAGATCGTGGTTGTGCTGCAGTTCTCGAAGGGAAACCCGTTGGGAAGATACGTCACCTCGGCATCGATCGGCACCCGCCCCATCGCAGCGTGCCTGTCCGGACCACCCAGACCGGTGAGGTACTCGAGGCCACGCAGATCTTGAACGATGTGGACCGGCTCGACGGCGTGATCGCGCGGGTCTGAGGAGGGATCCTGAGGTGGTCCTGGAGGCGACCTATGGCTGATATTGGGCCGTGGACGCGCTCCGGGCCGCCGGCGCGGTCACGCTCCGCGTGACGAACCCGGGGATCCCCCTATGGGGCGTCAGGGTCTCGCGGGCGCATCGAGTTGGAGCCCGCACTGGTCGCACCACCACGTTGGGGCCTCGGTCTCGAGGATCCGGATCGTCGGCGGCCCCTGGTAGTTCTCGAGCTTGAGGACTTGCGCGGGCAGCTGCGCCCGCTGGTGGACGCGGTGGAGTTGGTTTCGTGGGCACTGCGGCACCTGGTGGATGGACATGCGGCACACCCTGCCGGTCGCGACGGAATAGCGTCCACCGCTAACGCGCAGGGACCCATTCACCGATCACGTTGTGGGCATGGTTGAAAGACTTCGTGACGGTCTGACTACTTCATCCCGTCGAGCAGGCGCGCGAATGCAGCTTCGGTGACTACTGGAATGCCGTAACTGCGGGCCTTAGCTGCCTTGCCGCTTTGGGAATCGGGATCGGCGGCCACCACGATGCGAGTGCTCTTGTTGACGCCCCCGTGCCTGAGACCAGCAGCCTCGGCACGCTGCACCCATTGCTCACGGGGCACCGAGAGTTCGCCGGTGAAGACCACCTGATCGCCGCGAGCCAACTGAAACGTCGCACGTGCCGGCGCCTTGGCCCGTTCGGCCCGCTCCAGCGCGACATGGACGAGGCGACGTGGGAGTCCGAGCATCTCGGCGACGCTCAGCAACTGTGCCGCCTCATCTTCGGTGACGACGCCGTCTTCCCAGGCTGCGATGGCCATCGAGTCCAGGAAGGTCGCGTGGAGAGCGGTGATCTGGTCGCGGTGCAGCCCGAGTTCCACGGCCACCTCAATGAGGGCTTTTTCCTCGTGGGCCGACAGGTAGCCGTCGAGCATCGCGTGCTCGAGCACCGCCAAGTAGGCCTCGATCCGCGGATCCGGATTCCGGGGCAGGTGGGACGTGATCCGATCCAACCAAGCATCTGGACGTCGTACTCCGGCGCCCCTGAGGAACGTCCGTACGGTTGCGGCGGTCTGCACCGGCGGCCAGGTGTGCTCGCGGCTGAATCTGTTGGTGTCATCCCACGGCACCGGCACGCCGCACCGGCGCATGTAGTGCAACAGCAGCCCCGCGACAGCGCGCGCATCACCGAGCGCAGTGTGCTCTGCGACGTGGTCGACGCCCGCGGCTGAGCAGCAGTCCTTCAGCTTCCGAGAAGCACCCCGCAGGAACCGAGCCGACCACTGCATCGTGCACAAGGACGGCGTCGGCGGGGTGGTGGCGAGGCCGGCGCGCGCGAACTCATAGTCCAGGAACGAGGTGTCGAAGCGGGCGTTGTGCGCCACCATCGTCTTGCCGACCAGCGAGCTGATCACCAGTGGGGCCACCTCGGCGAAAGTCGGCGCATCCAACACCTCACGCGCCGTGATGCCGTGGATGTGCGTCGGCCCAACATCGCGCTGTGGGTTCACCAGCGTCGACCATTCCTGCTCGATGTGACCGGCGTCGGACACCGTGACGATGGCGATCTCAACGATCCGGTCATGCTGTTGCGGGAAGAGTCCCGTTGTTTCCAGGTCCACGACTGTGTACCCGCTCATGTCCACCCCCGGGTGATCGACTCGATCAGCCACGGTAAGTCGGGGCCACCCGCCGCGCAGCGGTTTCAGACGGATCGGGAATCGCCCTGTCATCATGCCGCCGAGTGAGTCGGCGTTAGAGGAACGGTCTGAGGGCGGCGCTCGGCTGACCATCCAAGAACCGTCGTGATCCCGCAATGGATCCCGAACCGCTACGGCCGCGCGGACCGCGACTGCGGGCGCATCGGCGAGGGTTTCAGGGGCACTGACTCAGGACGGCCTCAGTCCGCAAAAAGTCCGCAAGAAGTCCGAAAGCGCTCGTCGGCGACCAACGCGGCCGTCGAGCCTCGTGGAGACGTTTGTGCAGGGCAGAAGGGCTATTCGGTGAAACCGAACGATGGCCGATGACGTTCGGATCTGGCTAGGATGCTACCCCTGGTACTACTGAGTCTCCGCGTCTCCGCGTCTGCGCAGGTCAGCGCAGGTCAGACCGGGTGTCAGGCTGAAAGGTCCGCGTTCGGTCCGCGGAAAGTCCGGCAAGGGATCGACGGCGTTCCACGGCGTGACCTGTTCGGGAGTGGACGGGCCATGGCTACCGCTACCTCGCCCATCAAGGTCGACGCTGCCCGACCGACGAGGTCTTGTCGCACGCAGCCCACTTCATGTCCCGCTCGAAGAAGGACATCGTCGACGCTGCAGTGCGCGAGTACGACGACGCGCACCGCGACGAGATCAATGCCGGCATCAAGACTGCCCTCGGCATCCTCAATGGCACTGATGTCGCCGCGTGTCTCGAAGATGACTGGTCTCAGCGCTGACGAGCTCGACGAACTCGACGAACTCGGCAGGCTGCCGAAGTAGCCGCTCATCGCGCGCCGGCGTCGTCGGACCCGGCCACTGGTTCCGGTGCCGCTCGACGAGATCGCTCATCCCGTCATCACCAGCGCCCTATTGCTGCCAGAAGAGCGAGACGCCCGGCGGGGCCGAGTGCGTGGTGCTTTCTGACCGCGTCTGGTTCAAGGTCAGGACACCTGACCACCGGGCGGCCGCTACCGAACTTCGTCCAGATGAGGTTCCGAACTGGACCCCACCGAGCCGGGGCTTGGTGGACCCGGCGGTAAACCTCAGCTGCCGGAAGACCCGCCCGTTCATGGCCGACTCGCCGCATGCGGCCAGCGGAGTTCCCAACTGCTCCGCGTGAACCGTGCCGACCGGCATCTGAGCGTCTGGGCCCGGGTTCGAACGAGCGTGGCGAGCTACGACCACCCATACGGGGGGTTGCTGCATCATCGTTCTCCCTCTGGCGCGCCGACTCACGCGGAGTTGGCGAATCGCCGTTGCGTGGCCGTCACCAAATGTTGGGGCGCACATCACAATCTGATATTGACATCGAAGTCGGATTTGTGCCAAGGTGCGGCGTCCCCAGATGTGGCGGAGGACACAACTCGGGCCCACACCCACGCGAAAGGCAACAAGATGCGCAAGTTCGGACTCGGCCAGAAGCAGGTCCTGTTCATCGCCGCAGCAGTGCTCGCCGGCGCCTCACTCTCGGCCTGCACCAGCAGTGCCGACGAGAAGAACAAGGACAGCTCCTCCAGCGACAAGAGCAGCAGCAGCGCCGACACCGGTGCGGCTGCCGACGTCAACGACCTCACGGTCGGGCTCATCTCGCACAACATCGCGTCCCCGGGCATCAAGCTCTACCGGGACACGTTCACCAAGCTGGCCGAGGATCGTGGGTGGACCGTCAAGAGCGTCGACACGGCCGGCGACGTGGTCGCCGCGGTCAACCAGACCAAGCAGTGGGTTGACGAGGGCGTCGACGTCATCGTCAACGACACCGTGCCGAACGACCTGATGTCAGACGGCATCGCTGCCGCCGGGGACGCCGGCATTCCGTGGTTCTCCGTCTCCGCCGGTGGCGGCGTCGACGGCGTGACCAACGAGGCCGAGGCCAACGAGTACGCCAGCGGCTCCCAGCTCGGTCTCGCCATGGTCGACAAGATGGGTGGCAAGGGCAACATCCTGCGGCTCACCTGGAGCGGCCTGCAGTCGATTCGCGAGCGCGCCGCGGCGCTGGACGCGATCGTCGCGACTCGTCCTGACGTCAAGATCGTCGACACGATCGAGCTCAAGGTGCCCGGCTGGGCCGACGACGCGTACAAGCAGGTCACCAACTACCTCCAGACGCACGACGACGTCGACGCGATCTGGATGCCGTGGGACGACTTCGCAGTCGACGTGAGCCGAGCGGTCAAGGAGTCCGGTCAGGACAACATCTTCATCGGCGGGTTCGACCTCGACGACTCGGCTGCCGACGCGCTGCGCTCCGGTGGCGCCTTCCAGATGACGAACGCCTTGAACATCCCGGCGATGGCCTCGCTCCAGGTGGACCTCATCGCCCAGCAGGTCTCCGGAACCGACGTGCCCGCGATCTCCTACGTGCCGAACTGCCTGGCGACGCCGGACAACATCCCGGCACAGGGTGGACGCGACTCCGCGGCGTTCTGGACCGCCTGCTACGAAGCGCCCCTCAAGCTGGTCGCAGGCAGCTGACCGAACGCCGCAGCAAGCACGCGAGCCCTGGGTAGGAGATGACGAGGCCATGACGGAGATGTCGACGGTGAGTAGCACGAACGCACTCGCGCCGGTGCTGGACGTCAGGGACCTGGTCAAGGACTACCCAGGGCAGCGTGCGTTGGACGGCGCCAGCTTCGAGGTGCTCCCGGGAGAGATCCACGGGCTCCTCGGGGAGAACGGCGCGGGCAAGTCCACGTTGATCAAGTGCGTTGCCGGCGCGATCCGGCCGACGAGCGGAGAGATCCGCGTCGGCGGTGAGGTCGTGACGCCTCGGTCCGCGAAGGATGCCCACGACCTCGGCATCAGCATCATCCACCAGCAGTCGAACCTCGTCGACACGCTGTCGATCGCCGACAACCTCGCCATCGGCGCCGGCGCCGGTCTGCTGATCCGCCCGCGAGCCGAGCGGCGGCAGGTGCGCGAGGTCCTGGACGGGGTAGGCCTGGACCTCGACCCGCGCACCCTGGTGTCGAGCCTGCGCCCGCACGAGAGCGCCATGGTCTCGGTGGCCAAGGCGCTGCACGCCCAGGCCCGTTTGATCATCCTCGACGAGCCCACCACGGCCCTGGCGGCCGAGGAGACCGACGTGCTGTTCGGTCAGATCCGAGCTCTGGCAGCCAAGGGCGTGGCCTTCGTCTACGTCTCGCACCGCCTCGGTGAGGTGTTCCGCCTGGTCGACCGAGTCACCGTGCTGCGCTCCGGTCGTCGGATCGGGACCTGGGAGCAACCGGCCCAGCACCAGACCGCGATCATGGACGCGATCGTCGGCGACAAGGTGCCCCAGCGACCCGAGACCTCGTCGGGTCCTGACCGCGGCAATGTCGTCCTCGATGTCAAGGCGCTCGCCGTCGACCCCTGCGAGTCCGTGACCTTCGAGGTTCATGAGCACGAGGTGGTCGGGCTTGCGGGACTCACCGGTTCAGGCGCCGAAGAGGTGGCCACCGTGCTGTCCGGGGCGAGCAGCTCGCGCGGAGGGTCGATCGCGGTCCGCGGCAAGCAGACCCGCCTCAGCTCCCCGCGCCGCTCGATCGGCGCCGGCATCGCGACGATCCCCAAGGACCGCCACCGGGAGGCGCTGCTGCCGGGATTCTCGATCCTCGAGAACGCGAGCCTGGCCTCCTCCGGCCGCTTCCTGACCGACCCGGTGACGCGCACCGTTCGTGGCAGGCGGGAGCGGAAGTCCGTCGTAGCGGCCATGGAGTCCCTGCGTGTCAAGGCGACGGGTCCTCAGCAGAACGTCTCCACCCTCAGCGGCGGCAACCAGCAGAAGGTCGTCATCGCGCGCTGGCTGCTGGAGCACTTCTCCACCTACGTCTTCATCGACCCCTGTGCGGGCGTCGACATCGGCGCCAAGGCCGAGATCTACAACATCATCCGACAACGCGCCCGTCACGGCGCGGCCGTCGTCTTCACGTCCTCGGAGCCCGAGGAGTACCAGCGGGTCTGCGACCGGGTGCTGGTGTTCCACCAGGGCCGGATCGTCGCCGACCTCACCGGTGCCGACATCGCCGAGGCCACGATCGTCCGCTACTCCCTCGACCCACCGGTCGAGGCCGCCAGTCCCCGACCCGCCACGCCGGCCCCGGAACAGAAGGAAGTCGTCTCATGACTGCAACGGTCGCCGAGGTGCGCAAGCCGGCCCGGTTCGACTTCGTCGGCCTCCTCAGCAGATGGGGCACGATCGCCAGCCTGGTCCTGCTCGTCATCGTGTTCACCATCCGCGAGGACTCGGCGTTCGCGAACAGCCGAAACTTCATCAACATCCTCAACCAGGTGTCGATCCTCGCGATCCTCGCAGCCGGTCTGACCGTGTGCCTGACCATGGGCCTATTCGACCTGAGCATCGGCTCCGTCGCGACGCTCGGCGGCTACCTCGCCCTGCGCTGGGGTGCAGAGGGCGCCTTCGGCCTCGGGGCGTACGGCGTCCTTCTCCTCGTGCTGCTCCTGGCGGTCGCGATCGGTGTCGTCAACGGGCTGGTGGTCAGCTATCTCGGCGTGTCGGCGTTCATCGCCACACTCGCGACCGCGTCCATCCTCGACGGCATCGCGCTCGGCTACTCGGACACCGCGACCGTGCAGGTCGGCATCCCGTTCCGGATCCTCGACCTTGGTCAGGCGAAGTTCGGTCCGGTCCCGGCACCGGTCGTGATCATGCTCGTCGTGATGGCCGTGCTCTGGTTCTTCCTCGAGCGCACCCAGATGGGCCGCCACATGTACGCGATCGGGGGCAACCCGGAGGCGGCGCGGCTCGCCGGCGTACGAGTGAAGTACTACGCGCTGCTCGCCCTGGCGATCTCCGCGGTCTGCGCAGCGCTCGGCGGGACCGTGGCGGACGCGATCATCGGTGCCGGACGCCCGTACGGCGTTGGGTCGGTCTACCTCCTCGACGCCTTCGCCGCCGCCTTCATCGGTGCCGCGACGCTGCGCCCGGGACGGTTCCACATCCTCGGCACCCTCGTCGGCGTGCTCCTGCTGGGCGTCATCAACAACGGACTCTCGATCATGGGCGCCGCGACCTACTGGCAGCTGATCGTGAAGGGCGCAATCCTGATCATCGCCGTCTTCCTCTCCGGAACCGTCTCTCTCCGGCGACAGGGGGCGTGACGGGGGTGTCGCTTGACTCCGCCGTTCGATCCCGGCTCGACCTCACGCCTGCACTGTCGCTGCGTGCCGACCGTGATGTGGTCGAGCTCCTCAGCGCCTCCTGTCACGCCTGTGTGCCGTGCCGCCGCGGGCTGCCCGACCACTGCACGTCCCCGGCCGCGGCGACGCGCGTCGTGGCCTGGGAGTCGGTCGGTGCCGCCGCACCCTCGTTGGCGGCGTGGGGGGCGATGCTGGCCGCCGTCGACCAGCTGGCCCACTCAGGTGGGGCCGCCCCGCGGGTCGGGCTGGTCGGTCGCGGCGACGCCCTCGCCCTGATGCGCGACTGTCTGGCGTCCGGCGGCATCCTCGCGCTCGTCGCAGAGCCCGACGGCGACCTGGACCAGGCGGAGGTGCGCCGTCTGTCGTCGCTCCTCCGCGAGGGAGGTCACGGCACGGCCGGGCCTCCGGACGTCGTGGTCGCGGTCGACGGTGACCTGGGCCTGGCGTCGCGGCTCGTGCGACGGGGCGGTGTGCTCGCCGCACCCGTCACGGTCACCTCCCCGGTGGAGATGACGGCCCTGGTGCAGCGCGAGCTCACCGTCGTACCCACCCGTGACATGGCCGGCACCGCTGCCGGATCTCCCTGCCTGCGCACCGTCGGTGCGTGGACCCGTCGAGAGGAGCCCGTCCGTGGCTGAGCAGCACCCACGACCCGTGGCCCTGGTGACCGGCGCGGGGCGACGCACCGGCATCGGTCGCTCCATCGCCGAGCGGCTCCTGCGCGACGGGTACGCCGTGGCGATCAGTGACATCGGCGAGCGGTTCGCCGAGAAACCCGACTACGAGGCAGTCGAGATGTCCGAGCTGGACGCCACGGTGGCAGAACTCGCCGTGCTCGGTGAGGTGCTCGCGGTCCGGTGCGACGTGCGCGACGAGGTCCAGGTCGACGCGATGGCCGCTCAGGTCGTCGAGCACTTCGGCCGGCTCGACGTGCTGGTCAACAACGCCGGTGTCGGCGGTGGGCTCGGCGAGGTCGTCGACATGGCCCTCGCCGACTGGCAGCTCAACATCGACGTGATGGCCACGGGCGTCTTCCTGTGCTCGCGCGCGGTCGCCAGGCACCTGGTCGACCGGGGCGAGGGCGGCCGGATCATCACGATCGCGTCCCAGGCGGGCAAGAGCGGCATGCCGCTCCTGGGCGCCTACTCCGCGGCGAAGTTCGCCGCGATCGGGCTGACCCAGGCGATGGCCCACGAGCTCGGCCCGCACGGCGTCACCGTCAACGCCATCTGTCCGGGCACCATCGACACCCCGATGCTCGAGTTCGATGGCGGGCTGATGGACGTGTACTCCCGGCGGTTCAACATGGAGAAGGACCAGTATCGGCGCCGCGTGACGCGCACCATCCCGCTGGGCCGATTCGGTCAGCCGGCGGACATCGCCGGGTGCGTGAGCTGGTTGGCGTCCGACGATGCGTCGTTCGTGACCGGCGAGGCCGTCAACGTCACCGGCGGGCAGGAGATGCACTGATGCCCCGGTTCGCGGTGTTCGAGGCCCCCGGTACGGTCGCGGTCGTCGAGCGGGCGACTCACGAGCTCGGCCCCCTGGATGCGCTGATCGACGTCGAGGCGTGCGGCATCTGTGGCTCCGACGTCGCGAGCTACCGCAGCGGCGTGTACGTCGCTCCGGGTCAGGTCATGGGCCACGAGTTCGTCGGCCGTGTCGTGGAGACCGGCTCGCAGGCCCGGGTCTCCGTCGGTGCCCGACTGGTCGTGCGCCCGATGCGTTCATGCACACGGTGCTGGTACTGCCGCGGGGGCGACATCCATCTCTGCTCGGGCACTGCCGAGCTCAGCCTGTCGTACGGGCTGCCCGGGGGGTACGCCCAGCGGGTCTACCTGCCGTCGCCGACCCCGGGGGTCGACGTGTTCCCGCTGGCCCCGGAGACCGACGCGCTCGACGCGCTCTGGACCGAGCCGTTGGCGGTGGCGCTCCACGCCGTCGGCCTCGCCGGGCCGGTCGCCGGCCGTCGGGTCCTGGTCGTCGGTGCAGGGTCGGTGGGGCTGTGCCTGTTGACGGCCGCGCGGGTGTCGGGCGCCACGACGTACGTGGTGGAGCCACGCGAGGTCCGGCGCGAGCTGGCCCGGTCGCTCGGTGCCGACCACGTCCTGGCGGATGCCCGCGACGTCCCGTCGGGCGTCATCGACGTCGTCCTCGACTCCTCGGGCGTGCCGGAGGCCCTTGCCGCTGCCGTCCGCACGACCGAGCCCGGTGCCGTGCTCGTCCTCGTCGGCGTGACGCACCGTGCCCTCGATCTGCCGGCCGACCGGCTGGTGCGAGGCTCGTTCGGCTACCAGGCCGACGACTTCGCCGCGGCCGCTGTCCTCGTGGAGGGCGGCCGGGCCTCGCTTCGCGGGGCCGTGACCCACGAGTTCGATCTGAGCTCCTTCGACGACGCCATGGCTGTGGCGTCGTCAGATCCCAAGGCCGGAAAGGTAGTCATCAGACCATGACGACGATGAGCCCCGACGCAGGGCTGACGAAACAGCGGGAGACGCTGCTGCGTCTCTACCGCGAGACCGCGCGTGGACGCGCGCTGGAAGACGTCGTCAACCAGCTCGCGCAGACCCGCACGTTCCGCGGGTTCTTCCATCCCGGCCGTGGGCAGGAGGGACTGCAGGCCGCCGTCTGCACCGCTCTCAATGTGGACGACTACCTGCTCTACGCCCACCGGGGGCTCACCTACCTGACCGCGAAGGGCATGGATCCGGTGAGCATTCTCGGGGACTTCCACGGCCGGCTCGCCGGAAGCACCCGCGGCCTCGGCGCCGGCACGGTCCACTGCGTCGACCCGGCCCGCGGGATCATGGGTCAGGGCGGCACGCTCGGGAGCTGCTTCCCGCTCTCCGCGGGTCTGGCGCTGGCCAGCAAGACGAAGGGGGAGGGCAAGGTCGCGGCCGCCTTCTTCGGCGAGGGAGCCTCGGCGCGCGGCACCTTCCTCGAGTCCGGCGTCACCGCCAAGGCCTGGGGCCTGCCGGTCGTCTGGATCTGCGAGAACAACGGGTGGGCCGTTTCGGCCCGGGTCCAGGACGTCCAGGGCACGGCGGACATTGCGCCGCGTGCGGCAGCCCTCGGGTTTCACACCCAGGTGGTCGACGGCCAGGACGTGCTTGCGGTCCACGAGGCCGCCATCGAGGCGATCAGGCAGGCCCGTGGGGGCGTGCCGGCCTTCATCGAGGCGAAGACGGAACGGATCGAGGGTCACTTCACCGGCGACATGCAGCCCTACCGCGACCGGGATGAGGTGGCCGCCGCGAAGACCCGGGACCCCCTGTTGCTGGCCGGCCAGCGACTCGTCGAGCTCGGCGAGGACACCGCCGTGCTCGACGACATCCGCGAGCAGGCGCGCGCCGAGATGAACGCCGCCGACGAGGCAGCACGCACCTCGCCACTGCCGGACGGCACGCGCATCCACGAGGGGGTCTGGGCATGAGTGACAAGCCGATCACCTACGCGTGGGCGATCAACCACGCCCTCGACGAGGAGATGCAGCGCGACCCCGACGTCTTCCTCATGGGACAGGACGTCGGCCGGATGGGCGGCGTCTTCGGTCTCACGCGCGGACTGCACGACAAGTTCGGGGGCGAGCGAGTGCGCGACGTGTCGATCGTCGAGCACCTCGTCGTCGGCGGTGCCGTGGGAGCCGCGCTCGGCGGGTTGCGCCCGGTCGCCGAGGTCCAGTTCGCTGACTTCCTGCTACTCGCCGGCGACGAGAGCTTTCACAAGATGGCGAAGTGGCGCTACATGCACGGCGGGATCCTGACGCTTCCGATGGTCGTACGGGCACCCTGCGGGATCCAGGGCGGCGTCGGCGCGGAGCACTCGCAGTCCCCGGAGGGTCACTACTGGCACACGCCCGGCATCAAGATCGCCGTGCCCTCCACCCCGGCGGACGCCAAGGGTCTGCTCAAGTCGGCGATCCGGGACGACAACCCGGTCATCTACTTCGAGAACCGCCGGCTCTACCGCGTCAAGGGCGAGGTCTCGGCCGACCCGGAGCTGCTGGTGCCGTTCGGGCAGGGCAAGGTACGACGCGTCGGTCGCGATGTCACGATCGTCGCCTGGTCGGCGATGGTGGACGCCGCCCTGGAGGCGGCCGAGATCCTCGAGCGTGAGGAGATCAGTGTCGAGATCGTGGACCCACGGACTCTCGTGCCGTTCGACATGGAGACGGTGTCCACCTCGGTCCGCAAGACCTCCCGGCTCCTGGTGCTGCACGAGGCGTCGTTGACGATGGGCCCGGGTGCAGAGATCGCAGCGCGTGCGGCGGACGAACTGTTCGAGCACCTTGACGCCCCGGTCAAGAGGCTCGCCGGCACGGACAACCCGATCCCGCAGAACATGGCCCTCGAGCAGTTCTGCTACCCCCAGACCGACCAGATCGTCTCCACGGTTCGCGACCTCGCGAAGTGGTGACGGCGTCACAGCGCAAGGAGCAGTCACGGTGATCCGTTGGGTCTATCTCATCAAGTACCCCGAGGGTGTGGCGATCGAGGACGGCGAGCGCTGGTACCTCGGAACGCACACCCAGGAGGCCAAGCAGATGGTCGACTACGGCCTGGTGTCCTACAAGACGTGGAGTCGGGTCACGGCGCCGATGGGGACCAAGAGTCGCTCGGTCGACTTCCTCAACCAGTGGGTCCGGGTGACGGAGCTGGTCTTCCCGGACTGGGACTCCTACAAGGCGGCGGTCATCGACGCGCCGATCGAGTACAGCGGAGCGCCGTACGGCGAGAAGGGTTTCGAGTACACCACGGTCTTCCTCGGCGAGGAGCCGGAGTACGACCTCCTGAAGGAGATCCCCCAGGTCTCCTGACGCTGCGCTCGGGATGGGCGCCCGACATCACGACGGTCGCCGGACCATCGATCCGGCGGCCGTCGTCGTGCAGTGGTCAGAGCAACGAGCCCCAGGCGCGCTGCTCGAGCTCGGACCGGATCTTGGCGAGGAACGCCGCGGCGTACGCCCCGTCGAGCGCACGGTGGTCCCACGAGAGGGACAGGTGGCCGACGTGGTGGATCCCGATCGACGGGGTGCCGTCGCTCATGTGCACCACGACAGGCTCCTCGGCGATGCCTTCCAGGCACAGGATCGCGACCTCGGGCGGGTTCACCAGCGGGGTACCGGCGAACGTGCCGAAGCCGCCCGGGTTGGTGATCGTGAACGTGCTGCCCGAGAGGTCGTCGGAGCCGAGCGTCTTGGCGCGAGCCCGTCGAGCGACGTCGCCGACGCGGGAGGCGAGTGCCTCCAGGCGCAGGTCCTGGGCATCGCGCACGACCGGCACGACGAGTCCCTGGAAGTCGAGATCGACGGCGACGCCGAGATGGATCGCCGGGTGCACTAGCAGGCCGTCGCCCTTCACCGAGGCGTTGACGAGAGGGAAATCCGCGATCGCGTTGACGACGGCGAGGGCGACGAACGGCAGGTAAGTGAGCGACTGTCCGGTGCGTTCCTTGTACGCCGGCCCGTGGGTCCGGCGCGTGAGGTAGACGTTCTCGTAGTCCACCCGCACGACGGTCGTGACCTGCGGGATCGTGGTGGCCGAGAGCAGCATCCGTTGCCCGGTCACCTTGCGGATGCGCGAAAACGGCTGCCAGTGCGGGTCGTCCGGAAAGCTCGTCGGGGTCGTCGGGGTCGGTGCGGCGGCGGGCTCCATGACCGTGACAGCGACCGCGGCCGGCGACGCGGAGGCGCGGGCCGTTGCGGCGAGCACGACGTCCTGCCGGGTGATCCGGCCGCCGTGTCCGGAGCCCGCGATCGTGGCGGGGTCGAGCCGGTGCTCGACGAGCAGCCGGCGCACGATGGGCGTCCGGACCCGGTCGTCCCGGGGGGCGAGCGCGCCGGTGCCGCGGCCCGGGGCCGGAGCGGCCGCAACGGAGGCGGGATCGTCGACCGACGAACGGGCGGCCGGCGCCTCTGGTGCGGGGGTCGCGGGCTCGTCCGCCGACGCGACCGTCCCGACCAGGGTGCCGATGTCCACTGTGTCGCCATCGCTCACGAGTTGCGCCGTGAGCACCCCCGCGACGGGGGAAGGGATCTCGGTCTCGACCTTGTCGGTCTCCACGAGCAGCAGCGGCTCGTCGAGCTCGACGGAGTCGCCGACCTGCTTCAGCCAGGAGGTGATCCTGGCCTCCTCGACGGTGTCGCCCAGTGGCGGCAGGTGGACCTCGACCATCGGCGGGGCTCCTCACAGTGGTTGCGCGGCCGCGGCGGGACGTGTGTCGACCGCCACAGAGCGAACCTAATTCGATATTGACATCAGAGTCAATACTTTGTACCGTCCCGGATGGGTTGTGGCGCCGGTCACGCACAGCATCGCGGACGAGGAGATGGGCATGGAGCTGTTCGGGAAGATTGCGCTGGTCACCGGGGCGAGCCGTGGGCTGGGCAAGTGCATCGCGCTGGAGCTCGCGTCGAGGGGAGCCGACGTCGCGCTGGCCGCGCGCACCGCGGCGCCGGCGGCGGACGCCTTCGCCCCCGGCACGCTGCAGGAGACAGCGGCGATGATCGAGGCCATGGGTCGTCGCGCTCTGATCGTGCCGACCGACTTGGCCGACCAGCAGGCCGTCGTCGACATGGTCGAGACGACGGTGCGGGAGCTGGGCGGGATCGACCTGCTGATGAACAACGCAGGCATGGGCACCGAGGGCGACATCTGCCAGACCGAGCTCGCCGACTGGAACGCGATCATCGCGGTCAACCTGACCTCCCAGTTCCTCGCGATCAAGACCGCCGGGCCACACATGCGCGCCCGAGGCGGGGGGGCGATCGTCAACATGGGCTCCTACCTGGCGCGCGAGTTCCCGGATCCCGACGACAGCAATCCGGTGTCCTCAGCCGCCACCGCGGCCTCGGGACCGGGGATGACGCCGTACGGACTCACGAAGGCCGCCATCGAGCGGCTCACGACCGGGGCTGCGGCCGACCTGGCGTCGTATGGCATCCGCGTGAACTGCGTGGCGCCCCGGTGGACCGAGACGGAGGGTCTCAACGCGTGGTTCCCTGAGATCGACAAGACTGAGTGGGAGCGCCCGGAGGACTGGGCCCGCGTCGTGGGCTTCCTGATGTCGCCAGCGGCGGCCGGGGTCACGGGCCGGATCATCCGGTCCGAGGAGAAGGAACTGATCTGTTCGGCGCAGGCCGGCAGCCCGGTCCTCGTCTGAACGACTCGAGCGACGGAGCAGACAGAGATGGCGAACATCGAGCAGCAGCTGCACGACTACCTGAGCGCGTCCGGGTCGGAGTACCTGACCGACCCGAGCGCCCTGGAGATCACCGCCTTCGCGCGGATGCCCGAGGGGTGGTCGCGTGAGTGCTTCATGTTCACACTCGAGTGGAAGGACGCCAACGGGGACCAGTCGCGCGACCTGATCCTGCGCAAGGACCCGGCCGGCAGCCTCGTCTACACCGACCGTCTGGTCGAGGCGGGCGTGATCCGTGCCCTGGCCGGCACGTCGATCCCGGTGCCGAAGATCTGGTCGCTGGAGACCGACAACGCTGCGCTCGGTTCGCCCTTCATGATCATGGAGAAGCTGAGCGGCACCTCGTCGCCCGCGGTGCTCTACGCGCCGGACAACGCAGAGAACCGCATGAGCATCGGCCGCGACTTCATCCGGCACCTGGCGACCCTGCACAGCCTCGACGTCGAGGCGCTGGAGCTGCCGTTCTTCGAGGACGTGCCGACTGTGGACAGCGCCGGTGAGGCGTCGCTGCGGCACTGGGAGCAGACGATGGCCGAGCAGCAGCTCGAGCCGCAGCCGTTCCTGACCCAGGTGACCCGGTGGCTGCGCAACCACATGCCGGTCGCGCCGCGGGTGTCCCTGCTGCACGGCGACTACCGCACCGGCAACTTCCTCTTCGCCGACGACCACGTCACCGGCGTCGTCGACTGGGAGCTGTCCCGCCTCGGAGACCCGCTGGAGGACCTCGGCTGGGTATTCAAGAACCTGTGGCGGCTCGACGACAGGATCTGCGGCTTCTTCGACCGAGAGGAGTTCATCGCGCTGTACGAGGAGTACTCCGGGATCGCCGTCGACCGCGACGCGCTGCACTTCTGGGAGGTGTTCGCGGAGTACAAGCACAGCATCATCGGGCTCACCGGCACTCGCACGGCCGTGGACCGCAAGACCGACGAGCTGAACTTCTCGATCGCCCACCTCTACCTGCCGCCGCTCTTCCAGGAGCAAGCCGTCCGGATCGGGATCTGAGGAGACCGCATGCGACCCACCACCACGGAGCTCCTCGAGCAGCTCGATCATGTCCTGGAGACGCAGATCATGCCGCGGCTGCCCGACGAACACACCAAGGCGCGGATGAACGTCGCCAGCCAGATCCTGCGCGCCGTCCACAACCGGGTGCTGATGCAGGGCGAGACGATCGCCGCCGACAACGCGGACATCGTCGCCCTGCTCGCCCGACTCGACGGACGCTCGGACCCGGGAGGCGAGGCGCCGTACGTCAGCGTCGACACCCTCGCCGCGCGCAACGACGAGCTCAAGGCACAGCTCGTCGGCGCCCTCAACGGCCTTGATGACCTCCCCGAGGAGGCACGTGCCGCCGCCGACGCGGCAGCCAACGCCTACCTCCGCCGTCAGCTCGACCGCGAGCTCGAGCTGACGGCACTGCCCTCCTTCGGGGACGCCCCCGTCGACCTGCCACTCGTCTGACCCGACCCACTGCGAAAGGCACGTCCCATGACCGAGGAAGTCCTCGACCCTGAGCTCAGCGCTGTTCTCGACAACGTGCTGGCCAAGGATGCTTCGCGCTTCTCCCTGCACGGGCGGGTCGCCGTGGTCACGGGGGCGTCGTACGGCCTGGGGCAGCTCTTCGCCGAGACCCTGGCCGCCGCCGGGGCAGATCTCGTGCTGACCGCCCGCTCCGAGGAGAAGCTCCAGGACACGAAGAAGCTCGTCGAGGCGCGCGGTAGCCGTGCCATCACGGTGCGTGCCGACATCCGCGTGTACGACGAGGTCGCGGCCGTCACCCAGGCCGCGGTCGACGAGTTCGGCCGGCTCGACGTGATGGTCAACAACGCTGGCATCGGCGACCCGCGAGGCCTGCACTCCGAGATCCTCGAGCCGGAGAAGCCCAAGGAGGAGATCGAGACCGACCTCATCGGCACCTGGTACGGCATGCGCGCCGCGGCGCCTCACATGCTCCGGCAGGGGCGAGGCAGCATCATCAACATCTCGTCGATCCTCGGCATGGCCGGCCACGAGCATCGCACCCCCGGCTACGTCGCGGCCAAGGCCGGCGTCAACATGCTGACCCGCTCGCTCGGCTGCGAGTGGGCCGACCGCGGGGTCCGGGTCAACGCCCTGGCGCCCAACTACTTCCTCTCCGAGTCCACCCGCTGGATGTTCGAGCAGAGCGGCATGGACGACTGGGTCCGCAGCCGGACGCCGATGCGTCGCGCGGGCCGCAGCGAGGACCTGATCGGGCCTCTGCTCTTCCTCGCGAGCGACGCGGCGTCGTACGTCACCGGCGCGGTCATCCCCGTGGACGGCGGCTGGAGCGCCAGTGCCGGCTACGCCCAGACCGCGCCGCCCTTCGACGGCTGGGACGAGGCCAACCGGCCGATCGTCCCCGAGGTGTGAGCGGGGTGGGTGACTCCGATGCCACCTCCGGGCGCAGCGACATCGAGGAGCTGATCCGGCGCCACGCCGCCGAGCGGCCACGTGACACCTGGCTGCTGTGGAAGGACGAGGCCTACTCGTGGTCCGACGTCCTCGACGCGGCACGCAAGGTCGCCAACGGGCTGGTCGAACGCGGCGTCCGGCCGGGTCAGCGCGTGGCGTTGATGATGCCGAACGGCCCGGAGTTCCTGTGGTCGCACTTCGGCGTCGTCTTCGCGGGCGCCTTGTCGGTGCCGCTGAACATCTCGCAGCGCGGCACCACGCTCGAGTACATCCTCGCCGACTCCGGCGCGGTCGCGACGATCTTCGCGGACGACCTGCGCGACGTCGTGACCCGAGCGGCGGGAGCGTGTCCCGACCTGCGCGAGCTGATCACCGTCGGCGGCGTCCGAGACGCCGAGGTCCGGCACACGTTCGACGACCTGATGGCATCGCCGGCCGCCGACCTCGACCTGGGCAACGACGCCGCCGGTGGGGGCGTCGGCCTGATGTACACCTCCGGCACCACCGGCCCGCCCAAGGGCGTGGTGACCAAGGCCTACGACCTGCGCAGCCTCGAGGCCCTCATCGCCGAGGCCGGCATCCGGCCGGGCGAGACGATGTACACCCCGCTGCCGCTGTACCACGGCAATGCCCTGGTGGTCTCCGCGCTCGGGTCGATGGTCGCAGGCGGGCGCCTCGCCCTCGGCGCGAAGTTCAGCGCGTCCCGGTTCTGGGACGACATCCGCCGGTACGACGCGGTGGAGTTCAACGCCCTCGGCGGGATCATCCCGATCCTGCTCAAGCAGCCGCTGCGGCCCGACGACTCCGACAACCCGGTGCGTGTGGTGCTCTCCGCGGGCGCACCCTCCGACGAGCGGTGGGACGAGTTCCAGGACCGGTTCGGCGTGCGCCTGGTCGAGTGGTTCGGCATGGTCGACTCGCCCGGCACGCTGCTCAACGCCTCCGGACGCCCCGGCAGCATGGGCCAGCCGGTCGGCGGCGTCGACTTCCGCATCGTCGACGACCACGACCAGGAGCTCCCGCCGGGCCAGGTCGGGGAGCTTCTGTTCAAGCACCCCGCCGGGCAGCTCTCGCACTACCACAACAACGAGCAGGCGACCCAGGACGCCTATCGCGGCGGCTGGTTCCACTCGGGCGATCTCGCCTCGATGGACGCGGACGGCTGGTTCTACTTCCGGGGCCGCAAGAAGCAGTCGATGCGTCGCCGCGGCGAGAACATCTCCGCCTGGGAGATCGAGTCCGTGGTGATCCAACATCCCGCCGTGCGCGAGTGCGCGGCGTACGGCGTGCCGTCCGAGATGGGCGAGGAGGAGGTCGTGGTGGCCGTGGTCCCGGTGGAGGGTGCACAGCTGCGCCCGCAGGACGTCGTCACCTTCTGCGAGGGGTCCCTGGCCCACTACGCGGTGCCCCGTTACGTCACGGTCGTCGCCGAGCTGCCCAAGACCGGCACGCAGAAGATCCAGTACGAGGCGTTGAAGCAGACCTGGTCGCCGGCGGACGCCTGGGACCGCGAAGCACATGCCGAGGAGGCACGCTCATGAGGAACGTCTACGTCGCGGGTGCACACATGACCCGGTTCGCCAAGCTGCCCGACGAGACCGTGCGGACGCTGACCGAGGCCGCTGTGGGCGGTGCTCTCGCCGACGCCGACATCGCACCCAGTGAGGTCGAGACGACCTTCTTCGGCAATGCGATCAGCGGGATCATCACCGGCCAGGAGATGGTGCGCGGGCAGTCAGCCCTACGCAACACCGGAGTCCTCGGCGGCCCGGTGGTCAACGTCGAGAACGCCTGCTCGTCCTCGTCGTCGGCGTTCAACCTCGCCTGGCTCGCAGTCGCCTCCGGGCAGGTTGACGTAGCGCTGGCTGTCGGCTCGGAGAAGATGACCGAGCCGACCGGCCTCAAGGCCAAGGCGGCGCTCGAGTCCGCCGTGGACCTCGAGGAGGTCGCCGTCCTCAAGGCTCGGCTCGGCGACAACGACGAGGGAGAGGGCGACCGCTCCTTCTTCATGGACCTGTACGCCGGCACCGCCCGCGCCTACCTCGAGCGCACCGGTGCGACAGCCGTGGACTTCGCACAGGTCTCCGTCAAGAACCACCTGCACAGCTCGCTCAACCCGCACGCTCAGTTTCGCAAGACCACCACTGTCGAGGAGGTCCTGGCGAGCCGGACGATCGTCGACCCGCTGACGCTGTTGATGTGCTCGGCTATCGGAGACGGCGGCGCTGCGGTGGTGCTTGTCTCCGAGGAGATGCTCCGGACCGACCGTGCCAAGGTCAAGGTGCTGGCGAGCGTCCTGACCTCGGGCTACGCACAGCAGACGACGGCGTACGACGACTCGGCTGTGGTTCGCGCCGCGCGGAAGGCGTACGAGATCGCGGGAGTGGGGCCCGAGGACCTCGACCTGGTCGAGCTCCACGACGCGGCCGCACCGGCCGAGCTCGTGCTCTACGAGGAGCTCGGGCTGTGCGCGCAGGGCGACGGCGCGAAGCTCCTGGCGTCCGGCGAGACGACGCTCGGCGGCCGGGTCCCGGTCAACACCAGCGGCGGGCTGCTGGGCAAGGGGCACCCGGTCGGGGCGACCGGGTGCGCGCAGATCACCGAGATCGTCGACCAGATGTGGGGTCGCGCGGGAGCGCGTCAGGTCCCCGGCGTCCGGGTCGCGCTCGCGGAGAACGGCGGCGGCTACATCGGGAGCGACTCGGCGGCCGCCGTCGTCAACATCCTGTCGCGCTGACGCGGCACACCAGACACACCAACAAGCATCGAAAGGATCGGTCGTGGAGTTCAAAGAGGTCGTCGGCAACCGGCGCTCCGTGAGGCACTTCCTGCCCTACAAGCAGGTTGAGCGGGAGAAGATCCAGGTCATGCTCGAGGCGGCCAACCGGTCGTCGAGGTCGATGAACGCCGACTACGTCAAGGCGATCGTCGTCAACCGTGACGAGCTCAGTGAGGAGCTGCGCGACTCACTGCGCAACCCCACGACGACGCTCGACCTGGACATGGCGCCCACCTACATCATGTGGTTCATCAACCTGAAGTACCCGGAGGGCACCAAGGAGCGGCTCAAGCAGCTCATCGACCACGGTGTCAACACGCCCAGCCACGGCTGGTCGCACGCGTACGTCGACGGCGTCATCCAGAAGACCGTCATCGACAAGATCGCCGGTGACGACGCCCGCCTGAACTGGATGGGTGCGATCGAGACCGGACAGGCCATCGCCCAGGCACTCCTGGCGGCGTACGACGAGGGCCTCGGCGCGTGCCTGCACAACTTCACCGACACCAAGATCCGCGAGGCGCTCAACGTGCCAGACCACTGGCGCCGCGCCTGGATCATGCTGGTCGGCTACCCGGCGATGGGTGCCGAGGACGGTGGCCAGCGCCCCCGTCGTCCGCTGGGCGAGAACTTCAAGTTCGGCAACGCCGACACGCCGTTCGAGTCCGATCCCGCGGTAGTTGCACGACTCACCGAGGCCAAGCTCATCCAGGCCCCCAGTCCCACGCCACACCGGTTCGAGGAGATCCGTCTCTTCAACCGCGAGTTCGGACTGCCCGAGTGACCGCGCGACCCATTCGATTCGAGCGAGAGAGATGTCTGACGTCATGACGAACGAGCACACCGTCGAAAGCCTGAAGCCGACCTTCGAGGTCAAGCGTTGGCTCGAGAGCGCCAAGCTGGACACGGAGCCAGAGATCGAGCAGGACTCCCGGGTGCGGGTGCTGGCCCAGTTCTGCAACCATCAGGGTCGCCACCCCAAGGACATGATCGAGGCGGTCCTGCGCGGGGGCGAGGAGGACGGGCAGTACACGATCGCCATCAAGGCCCGCCGCGAGCTGGACGAGGCCATCAACACCTTCGGCGACACGCTCGGCCTCTCCTTGCACCAGAACATCACCGCCGGCAACGTCGTCCGGAGCTTCTTCATCCACAACGGCGTGCAGATGCAGGGGCGTCCCTCGCTGTGACGACCGGAAGCCTGCTCGGTCCCCAACCGCTGAAGTGGACCTACATCTACGGGCTCGGCGACTCGCCAGAGGCGGCCGCCTGGCACCGGGACGAGTGGGTGCAGGGACTCGTGGACGTCGACGGAGTGAGCCGCGTCGTCGTCCACGAGTCTCGCAAGGCCCCCCAGCCCGACGACGTCTCGCGCCCGCTCAACGACTGGGCCGGTCTGGTCGAGGTGCACCTGGACGACCTGTCCGTCGTCACCGGCCCGCTGGCCGCACGCGCCCGCGCCGAAATGGGCGGCCGGTTCACGGCGCTGCGCGGCATCGTCTCCACGGTGAGCGAGGAGTACGACCTGCGCCGCGACGTGCCGGCACAGCAGCACCCGTACGCCACCGAGAGCATCACCTGGAAGACCGTGCCACCGCCGGCGGGCGAGCCGGGCGACACCGACGACCTGTGGCGCTACGTCTACTTCTTCCGCTACAAGGACGGGGTCCCGTGGGTCGAGGGTGAGGACTGGTATCTCGGCCACCACACCCGTGAGGGCCGTCAGCTCCCGGGTCTGCGGCGCTACGTGACCTGGCGACGCCGACGCTGCGACGCCCTGACCGGCGAGGATGCCGCCCTGTTCAACGGCTTCGCTCGCTACACCGAGCTGTGCTTCGAGACCTTCGAGGGCTGGCACGACGCGACCCACGCCCGCGGCCCCAACTGGCGGATGCCCGAGGCATGGCCGGGCGGCGTGTGGACCGACTACCAACAGCTGTTCATCGGCACGTCGCCCGACCTCGACGTCACCGGCTGACCCACCCAACACGAGACGGACGGACATCATGCGTATCGCACTCACCAACGACGATGGGGTGCACGCGCCCGGCATCGAGCACCTGGCTGTCGCCCTGCATGCGGCCGGCCACGACGTCGTCATCTGCGCCCCCGACGGCAACCTGAGCGGCGCCGGTGCGTCCACCGGTGCGGACCTGCGCAAGATCAGAGGCATCGCGATCGAGCCCACCACCGTCGCCGGACTCGAGGCGCACCGCGTCTCGTCGACGCCGGCCGTGTGCGCGCTCCTTGCGATCCGAGGAGCCTTCGGCGGGCCCGTCGACCTGGTGATGTCCGGGATCAACCCGGGCACCAACATGGGCCCGAGCGTGCTCCACTCCGGCACGGTCGGCGCCGTCGTCACGGCGGCCAACTTCGACGTGCCCGGCCTGGCCGTGTCGATGGACGCCGAGGAGGACGCGCCCGCCGAGATCTTCCAGGGTGCCGCGACCTGGGCGTTGTTCGTGCTCGACAACCTCGACCTCCGGGGTGCGCCGCGAGCCCTGAGCCTGAACGTACCGGGCGTCCGCGCGGCGGACGTCCGCGGTGTGCGCGCCACCGGTCTCGACGCCACTCCCGGCTTCCGGGCGGCAGGCGTGCGCACCGTCGAGCCGCTGCCTTCGGGAGGCCGCCTCGTGTCCTTCGTGTACGAGCCGGTCGAGCGGACGCTCGACGAGGACGGTGACGTGGCTGCCCTGCGTGCGGGCTGGGCCAGCCTCAGCTGGCTCTCGTCGATCGCCGCGGACGACGCGCCCCGGGGAGCCTGGCGCGCAGACCGGGTTCCGACCTCCGTCTGACGGCCCATGACCAACTGAAGGGGTGGGCCGATGCCCAACGAATCGCGTGCCGGACCGACCGAGCGGACGGGACCGACGTCTTCAGCGGCCGCGCTGACGCCGAGCGCTGACGACGCGGACTCCGGCCTGGTCCGGGCCGACGCCCTGGCAGGCCTCTCGGCGAAGGGGCTGCGTACGCGCCGACGGCTGCTCCAGGGGGCACGAAGCGCCTTCGAGCTGAAGGGCTCGTACGTCGACACCCGCATCTCCGACATCGTCAAGGCGAGCGGGGTCGCCTACGGGAGCTTCTACACGTATTTCGACTCGAAGGAGGAGCTCTTCTACGAGCTCGCCGTCGAGGTCGTCGGCGAGATGTACGTCGAGGGAACCTCGCGATACCGCGGCGACAACCCGCTCGAGCGCATCGATGCGTCCAACCGGCAGTTCCTCGACTCGTACCGTCGCCACGCCGCGATGATGACGATCATCGAACAGGCGGCGGCGCTCTACCCGGAGTTCCGTGCCCTCCGTCGTCGACTGCGCCAAGGGTTCGTCGATCGCATCTCCGCCAACTTCGAGAGGCTCTCGAAGGCGGGCCGGATCGACACCTCGATCGACCCCGTCATCGCTGCACACGCGCTGGTCTCGATGACCGACAACTTCGGCTATCTCTGGTTCGTGCTGGGCGAGGCCTTCGAGGACGAAGTGGCGTTGGCGACCCTCACCCAGCTGTGGGGGAACTCGCTGGGGCTGCGGTCGCCCTCATGAGGACAGCACGTCCACGGTCGCCAGGCAGGCGCTGACCAGTGCGGCCCGGCTGGCCGCGTCCTGGGCCACGATCGGTGCGACCGCACCGATGAGGCCCGACGGGAGGTCGTGCGCCAGGTGTGCGTCAGCGGGGTCGAGCACGACGTGCGTGGCGACATCCGCGAAGAGCTCCGCGACGGCCAGGGGTTCGTGGGCGATCCCGCGTGCGGCGAGCAGCGCGGCGCGGGCGTGGTGCCGCCGACGGTCACGCTCGAGCTCGGGCGACGTGCTCACCACCGGGCTGATCAGGACGACGGGGAGACCGGCCGCCTTCCGGGCCGTCAGCAGGTCGCGGATCCCGTCGAGCTCGAGGGTGGGTTCGAGCGAGGCCACCGGGCTGGATGACGTGAGCACGACCACGTCCGCGTCCGCCATGGCCGGGAGCACGGACGGCGCCGGGGTCCGCGGACCCGGCCACCGCACGTCCTGGACGGGCGGAGCGGCGTGGTCGCGGACCAGCCACTCCTGGAAGGCCGAGGTCCCCTTGTCGGTCACGATGACCGTGCCACGCGGGTGCAGGCTGGCGGGCACGAGCCGGGCTGTGATGCCCACCTCCCGGGCGAGCACGTCGGTGACCGATGCCAGGTCGGCGCCCCCGGAGAGCAGGGCGCTGCGTCGTTCGTGGTGCGCCCGGTCCTGGGTGCCGAGGTTGAACCAGGGTGTGGCCGTCGAGCCGGACGGGGGGAACTCGTCCCCGCGGATACCCCATCCGCGCTCCTCGTCGAGGCGGCCGCTGAGCGCGTAGATGACGGCGTCCGTGTCCGGACACACGAGGAGGTCGTCAGCGACCCAGTCGTCGGCGACGTTGGTGACGAAGGTCGATCGGTCGGCCAGACCCTCCTGGGCGAGTGCCAGCGCGAATCGCGCGCCGCCAAGGCCGCCGCAGAGTGCCGTGATCCTCATCGGTCTCCTCCGGGTCAGAGCGTCAGAGAACGCGGACGACGAATGCCGCCACGCACGCGGGCTTGGTCGATCCCTCGAGCTCCACGACCAGGTCCAGAACCGCCTGGTACCCGCGCCCCAGAGGCCTCACCTCGGCCAGCCGGCCGCTGCCGCGCACGCGGCTGCCGACCAGCACCGGGGTGGGAAACCGAACCTTGTTCAGGCCGTAGTTGACCAGCATGTCTGCGCCGCGCAGCTCCACCAGCTGGTCAAAGAAGTGCGAGATCAGGGACAGGCTCAGGAAGCCGTGCGCGATGGGTCCGCCGAACGGCGAGGCAGCCGCGCGCTCGGGATCGACGTGGATCCACTGGCGGTCCTCCGTGACCTCGGCGAACGCGTCGACGCGGTCCTGTCCGATGCGCAACCAGTCGGTCGTCCCGAGGCTGCTGCCGGCCAGCCCGGGCAGGGAGGCGGGGGAATCCACGGTCAGCACGGGTGCCTCACATCGACAGCCCACCGTCGACCGGAAGCACCACGCCGGTGACGTACGCGCTCTCCTCAGCGGCCAGAAAGGCGATGGTCGAGCACATCTCCGACGGCTCGGCGAACCGCTGGAGCGGGATCTGTGCTGTCAGCTCTGCCATCTTGTCGGCGGGGATACTTGCAACCATGCGGGTGCTGGCGTTGGGCGAGATCGCGTTCACCGTGATGCCGAACCGGGCGACCTCCTTGGCGACGGTCTTGGTGAAGCCGATGATGCCGGCCTTCGCCATGGCGTAGTTCGCCTGGCCGACGTTGCCGTGCAGGCCCGTGTAGGAGGTCACGTTCACGATCCGGCCGTAGCCCTGCTCGCGGAAGGTCGGGACACACGCGCGCGTCATCCGGAAGGTGCCGCCCCCGTGCACGGCCAGGACCTGGTCCCAGCTCTCGTCGGTCATCTTCCACACGACGCCGTCGCGCAGGATGCCCGCGTTGTTCACCAGTACGTCGATCCTGCCCGACGTCTCCAGGGCCGCGGAGACCGCTGCCTCCGCCGTCGCGGTGACGGACACATCGCCCCCGACTACGCAGACGCGCTCGATCGCGGCTGCCGCAGCCAGGGTGTCCGCGTCCAGGTCGACCGCGACCACGTGGGCACCTGCCCGCGCGAAGAACCGCGTGATCTCCAGGCCGATGCCTTGCGCGGCGCCGGTCACGATCACCGTCCGTCCGGTGAAGTCCCAGTCGATGTTGCCCACTCGGTGTGGTCTCCTTCTGCTGTAGAGCGGTCAGCTGGTGAGCTGGCGCCCGATGTAGTCCTTGAGCGTCTCGGTCGATCCGGCGTACACCGTCTGCACCCGGCCGTCGAGCCAGGACTGCGAGATGCTCGACTCCGCCATGTAGCCGAACCCGCCGTGGAGCTGCAGGCACTCGTCGGCGACTCGCCGCTGCAGCTCGGTGGTCCACCACTTGGCCTTGGCGGCGTCGAACGCCGAAAGATCACCCTGGTTGTGCTCCTCGATGCACCGGTCCACGTAGGCGCGACCGATGTCGATCTCGGAGGCGAGGCCCGCCAGGGTCATCCGGACGTGCTGCAGGTCGGCGAGGCGGCCACCGAAGGCCTTGCGGTCGCAGACGTACTCGAGTGTCGACGCGAGCATGGTCTCGCTGCAGGCCACCGCCATGACGCTGACGCTGAGCCGCTCCTGCGGCAGGCCCTCCATCAGGTGGTAGAAGCCGCGGTCCACCTCGCCGAGGAGGCCCTCGCGGGAGATCCAGACGTCGTCGAAGAACAGCTCGGCGGTGTCGGACTCGTGCTGGCCGATCTTGCGGAGCTTGCGTCCCTTGGTGAAGCCCGGGGCGTCCGCCGGCACGACCACCAGGCTGATGCCCCGGTGGCCGGCGTCGGGATCGGTCCTGACCGCGACGATGACGAGATCGGCGTTCCAGCCGTTGGTGATGTAGGTCTTCTGGCCGTTGAGGACCCACCCTCCGTCCGCGGCTGTCGCCGTGGCCCGGATCGACTTCAGATCGCTACCCGCGTCCGGCTCGGTCATCGCGAGAGCCGTGATCAGCTCACCGGTCGCGAATCCGGGAAGCCAGCGGGCCTTCTGCTGGGGGGTCGCGAGGCCGAGGAGGTACGGCGCCACGATGTTGGTGTGGATGCCGATGCTCGATCCCAGCCCGAGCGAGCCGGCACGACACAGTTCCTCGACCAGGACCGCGTTGAAGCGGAAGTCGTCGACGCCGCTGCCGCCGTACTCCTCGGGCACGGAGATGCCGAGCAACCCGGTGGCGCCGGCGCTCAGCCAGAGCGAGCGCGGAGTGAGGCCGTCCTCGACCCACTGGGCGAGGTGCGGAGTGATCTCGCGCTTCACGAAGGTGCGCGCCATGTCCTGGAAGGCAAGGTGCTCCCCCCCGAGCAGTCGTCGCTTCATGCCGCCTCCTTCCGGGTGACGTGGGACCGGGCCCAAACTAGGTGATCTTGACATCAGGGTCAACTATATTCCTGATCTTGACATCGAAGTCATTTTCGTGTGGTCTTCGGGAGGCCGATGTCACAACGGCGAGGTCGTACCGGGGAGGAAGCGGATGCCTGAGGCAGTGATCGTGTCGGTGGCCAGGTCGCCCATCGGTCGAGCGGGGAAGGGCAGCCTCGCCACCCTGAGGCCCGACGACCTCGCGGTGCAGATGGTCACCGCGGCCCTGGCGCGGGTTCCCGAGCTCGACCCCCGCGAGGTGGACGACCTGATGCTCGGGACCGGGCAGCCGGCCGGCGAGGGTGGCAACAACCTGGCCCGCGCCGTGTCCGTCCTCGCCGGGTTCGACCATCTGCCCGGCGTCACGGTCAACCGCTACTGCTCCTCGAGCCTCCAGACCTCTCGCATGGCCATGCACGCCATCCGCGCCGGCGAGGGAGACGCCTTCGTCTCGGCGGGTGTGGAGACGGTGAGCCGCTTCGGCAAGGGCATGGCCGACGGCATGCCGGACACGGACAACCCGCTGTTTGGCCCCGCCATGGACCTCACCCGCGAGCGCGCCGCCGACAACCGGGACTGGACAGATCCTCGCGTCTCGGGCGACCTGCCCGACCTCTACATCCAGATGGGCCAGACCGCGGAGAACGTGGCCAGCCACATGCAGGTGAGCCGCCGCGACCAGGACGAGTTCGGCGTGCGGAGCCAGAACCTTGCAGAGACCGCGCTGGCCAACGGCTTCTGGGGCAGCGACATCGTCCCCGTGACCCTGCCCGACGGGGAAGTGGTCAGCGCGGACGACGGTCCCCGAGCAGGGGTGGTGTACGACGCTGTGTCCCAGCTCCGGCCGGTGTTCCGTCGCGACGGCACGGTCACGGCCGGCAACTGCTGTCCGCTCAACGACGGTGCAGCGGCGGTCGTGATCATGTCGGACACGAGAGCCCGCGAGCTGGGGATCACGCCGCTGGCCCGGATCGTGTCGACCGGCGTGAGCGGTCTGTCGCCGGAGATCATGGGGCTCGGCCCGGTCGACGCCAGTCGGCAGGCGATGGCACGCGCCGGCATGGACATCGGCGACATCGACCTGGTGGAGATCAACGAGGCGTTCGCCGCCCAGGTGATCCCGTCGTACCGCGAGCTCGGGGTCGACCTGGACAGGCTGAACGTCAACGGGGGTGCGATCGCGGTCGGCCACCCGTTCGGGATGACCGGGGCCCGGATCACGAGCACCCTGATCCACTCATTGCAGTTCCACGACAAGACCTTCGGCCTCGAGACGATGTGCGTCGGTGGCGGTCAGGGCATGGCCATGATCCTGGAGAGGCTGAGCTGATGCATCGGCTCCAAGGACGCACGGCGATCATCACCGGCGCCAGCAGGGGGATCGGCCTGGCCATCGCCCACCGACTCGTCGAGGAGGGCGCCCGGGTCTGCATCACGGCGCGCAAGCCGGAGGCGCTGGCTGCCGCTGTCGAGGAACTCGGCGGTCCCGACCATGCCATCTTCGTGGCGGGCAAGGCCGACGACGCCGAGCACCAGGTGGCCACGGTCACCCGGACCCTCGCGGCGTACGGCAGCGTCGACCTGCTGGTGAACAACACGGGTATCAACCCGGTGGCGGGTCCGTTGGTCGACGCCGACCTCGGCGCCGGCGCCAAGATCGTGGGCGTCAACTGCCTCGGCACGCTCTCGTGGGTGCAGACCGTCTATCGGGCATGGATGCAGGAGCACGGCGGCAGCATCGTCAACATCTCGTCCGTCGCGGGCCTCAAGCCGGCGCCGGGGATCGGCCTGTACGGCGCGAGCAAGGCCATGTTGAACCACCTCACCCAGGGGCTGGCTCTCGAGCTCGCCCCGACGATCCGCGTGAACGCGGTTGCCCCAGCCGTCGTGAAGACGAGGTTCGGCGGGCCCCTCTATGAAGGCAAGGAGGCTGAGGTGGCGGCGGCGTACCCGATGGCACGGTTGGGAAGCCCCGAGGACATCGCCGGAGCCGTCGCGTTTCTCGCCTCGGAGGACGCCGCCTGGATGACAGGGCATATCCTGGTCGCGGACGGTGGCCTCACCATGACAGGCGGAGTGTGAAGCCATGACGGACCAGGTGATCGAGCGGCTGGCGGGCCCCACCCCCCAGCAGGTACGTCGCTCGCTGGCGCGCGTGGAGCGTGGTGCGGCTATCGACGTGGTCGAGGCGGCGGTGCTGTTGGCGGCCACGGGCGTGGACCTGGACCGTCTGTGCGTGGCCGCGGCGCGGG
>JAOPYB010000496.1 GCA_025964835.1 Nocardioides sp.
ACACGGGCGACACCTACGTCCGCACCAGCGAGGGGTACTACACCTGCCTGGGGCGCAACGGCGACATGCTCAAGGCTGGCGGCATCTGGGTCTCACCCGCCGAGGTGGAGAGCCGACTCCTCGAGCATCCCGGCGTCCGTGAGGCGGCTGTGGTCGCGGTCCAGGACGCAGACGGACTGGACAAGCCGGTCGGGGTCGTGGTCGCGGCAGACGGCACCACGGAGCGAGAGCTCATGGAGTGGTGCCGCGACGGACTCGCACACTTCAAGGCCCCGCGGCAGGTCATCTTCGTCGACGACCTGCCCAAGACCGCCACCGGGAAGCTGCAACGCTTCAAGGTGCGCACCATGGCTAGGCATCATCCCGACGCCGAGCCTCCCACCACGACCTCGCAGGAAGCGATGGAGGTGACCTCGTGAGCGATGCCCAGGTCGACGTCGACATCCTGATCGTGGGCGCTGGACCGGTGGGGCTCTTTGGTGCCTACTACGCCGGGGCCCGGGGTCTCTCCGTGGCTGTGGTCGACTCACTGAGCCAGGTCGGCGGGCAGGTCACCGCAATGTACCCCGAGAAGCAGATCTACGACATCGCCGGCCTGCCGGCCGTCACGGGTCGCGAGCTGGTGAAGGGTTTGTTCGCCCAGGCGAACCAGTACGAGCCGACGTACTTGCTCGGCCGGGAGGCCCAGCAGCTTGCCGCTGGGTCGGCCGGTCACATGGTCGTGACCACCAGCGACGGCACTCGGATCGCCTGTGGTGCCGTCGTGCTCACCGGAGGTATCGGCACCTTCACCCCGCGCACGCTTCCTGCGGGCGAGGAGTTCCTCGGGCGTGGACTGGACTACTTCGTTCCCGACTCCAGTGGGTACGCCGGCAAGGACGTCCTCATCGTGGGAGGTGGCGACAGCGCGATCGACTGGTGCCTGATGCTGGAACCGCTCGCCGCCAGCATGACCTTGGTGCACCGACGCGAGGCATTTCGAGCACACGAAGCCAGCGTGGCGCGGGTCCGCGCCTCCGGGGTGCAGGTCATCACCAACGCCGAGGTGACTGTCCTGGAAGGCGGCGCCACGGTTGAGAAGGCCGTCGTCCAGGTCAAGGGCGGAGAGGCCAGGGCACTTCCCTGCCAGAAGGTCGTCGCGGCCCTGGGGTTCACCGCCAACCTCGGCCCCTTACGGGAGTGGGGACTGGCACTGAACGACAACCGGCACATCGTCGTCGACTCGGCGATGCGGACCAACCTGCCCGGCGTATTCTCCGCTGGAGACATCACCGACTACGACGGCAAGGTACGCCTGATCGCTGTCGGGTTCGGTGAAGCGGCGACGGCGGTCAACAACGCGGCGGTTCACATCGACCCGGGGGTGCAGCTCTTCCCGGGCCACTCCACCGACATCCCGCACGCCGTACCGGTCCTTGCGTGAATGAGCCGACAACTCCACCCCGAGCAAGGGAGCCACACCATGCCCTACGTGATCGCCAGCCCGTGCATCGACACCATGGACCGCTCGTGCGTCGAGGAGTGCCCGGTCGACTGCATCTACGAGGGGGAGCGCAAGCTCTACATCAATCCCAAGGAGTGCATCGACTGCGGTGCCTGTGAGCCAGTGTGTCCGGTAGAGGCGATCAGCCAGGACCGACGCGTCTCGGAGGAGGACACGGAATTCGTCGAGGACAACCGCGCCTTCTTCACCGAGATACTCGTGGGACGCGACGAACCACTCGGTGTCCCGGGTGGGGCGCACAAGACCGGAGCTCTCGGCGTGGACACCCCTCTCGTCCAGGCGCGGTAGGAGGGAACCATGCTCGACGGACATCTCCTCATCGATGCGCACGTGCATGTCCCGGTGCTCGACTCGGTAGCGCCGGCCTGGCGGCAATGGGCCTGCGACTTCGGGCCCGCGGGCATCCTCCACGACCTGTGGGGCAGTGACGGCCACCCACTCCCAGATCGGCTGGACCGCCTCTTCGAGGAGCAGGGAGTAGATGCGGCGCTGCTCTTCTGCGAGTACAGCCCCAAGGCGACGGGCTACCAGGCGTTCGACGACTTGTTGCCCATAGTGGAGCACAACCCTGCGCGCTTCAGGCCGGTGGCAAACGTCAATCCTCACTTGCACTTCCCGGTCGCTGACGAAGTGAATCGCCAGCTCGACCACGGAGCCGCCGCCCTCAAGCTGCATCCCGTGCACGGCGGCTTCCGGTGCGACGACCGGGCTCTCTACCCGGCCTACGAAGTGCTCGCCCAGCGAGGCGTTCCGCTGGTTGTGCACTGCGGCACGAGCAGCTTCCCGGGCTCGATGAACGAGCTGGCCGACCCCCAGTTCCTCCTTCCCGTGGTGCGTGACTTTCCCACGGTCGACGTGGTGCTGGCCCACGGCGGCCGCGGCTGGTGGTACGACACGGCAGCCTTCATGGCTCTTTCGAACGAGCATGTGTGGATCGAGCTCTCCGGGCTGCCACCCAAGCGCTTGCCGGGGTACTACGCACGCTTCGACCTTGCCCGGCTCGCCCAGAAATGGATCTTCGCCACTGATTGGCCAGGCGTGCCCGGGACTGCACAGAACGCCCAGGCAGTCGCCGGTCTCGGCTTCGACGACGCCACGGCTGCCGCGGTGCTGGGCCGCAACGCCCTGAAGGTCTACGCGGGGCTCGACCATCTCAACGGCCCGACTGAGGGAGCAAGCTCATGAGCACACCCAAGGACCCGCTCGGTCGTCCCGTCCAGGACCTGACGGACGAGGAGCTGGAGCAGCAAGGAAAGAACGCGCACGACACCCGCAACTGGGTGTTCCTCAACGGCACCGCCGAACAGTTCGCGACGCACACCTCGCGGATGCTTGAGCTCGAGCAGGAGTACCTCCGCCGCCATCCCAAGCGCACCTGGCAAGGGTCTGGCGGCGCCTCGGACCAGAAGTCGGACGTCGAAGTGATGCGCACTGCCCTGCGCGGGATCGTGGCCCAGCTCGAGGCTCTG
>JAOPYB010000507.1 GCA_025964835.1 Nocardioides sp.
GATGAAGACCATCGGTTCCGTCCTCGACATCGCGGGCATGCACCGCGAGATCGCCGACCTCGGCGACGCCGTCGCGGCCCCCGACCTGTGGGACGACCAGGCCAACGCCCAGAAGGTCACCGGCAAGCTCAGCCACCTGCAGGGCACCGTCGACCGCTTCGAGGGCCTGGAGAACCGCCTCGACGACCTCGGCGTCCTGGTCGAGCTCGCGCAGGAGGAGGGCGACGCCGACTCGATGGCCGAGGCCGAGGCCGAGCTGTCCAAGCTGCAGAAGTCCGTCGAGCAGCTCGAGGTGCGCACGCTCCTCAACGGCGAGTACGACGCTCGCGAGGCCCTGATCAGCCTGCGGGCCGGCGCCGGCGGCGTGGACGCCGCGGACTTCACCGAGACCCTGATGCGGATGTACGTCCGCTGGGCCGAGCAGCACGACTACAAGGTGGAGGTCTTCGAGACCTCCTACGCCGAGGAGGCCGGCCTGAAGTCGGCGACGTTCGCGATCCACGCGCCGTACGCCTACGGCACGCTGAGCGTCGAGTCCGGCACCCACCGGCTCGTGCGGATCAGCCCGTTCGACAACCAGGGCCGCCGCCAGACCAGCTTCGCGGCCGTCGAGGTCGTCCCGGTGCTCGAGCAGACCGACGAGATCGAGATCCCCGACGAGGAGATCCGCACCGACGTCTACCGCTCCGGCGGCCCCGGCGGGCAGTCGGTCAACACCACCGACAGCGCCGTACGACTGACGCACCTGCCGACCGGCACGGTCGTGTCCTGCCAGAACGAGAAGTCGCAGCTGCAGAACAAGGCCAGCGCGATGGTGGTGCTCAAGGCCAAGCTGCTGGCGCGAAAGAAGGCAGAGGAGAAGGCCCACCTCGACGAGATGCGCGGTGACGTGCAGGCGTCGTGGGGCGACCAGATGCGCAACTACGTGCTGAACCCCTACCAGGTCGTCAAGGACCTGCGCACGGGCTACGAGGTCGGCAACCCCACGACGGTCTTCGACGGCGACCTCGACGGCTTCCTCGAGGCCGGCATCCGCTGGCGCCGCGGCGCCGACCAGGCCGAGTCCAACTGACCGGGGACGCGGTGGACGCCCCCGTCGGGAGTTTCGAGGAGCTGCGCGACAGGCTCGAGCGGGTGCTCGGCGAGCTCGTCGAGGACGATTTCCTGATCGTGGGGGAGCCGCGGCCGTCGCAAGAGAGGCCGCGTGGGTTGCTGCGCAGGAAGCCGCCGCGTCCTCCGGTGCGCTACGTGCAGTTCCGCGACGACGGGGAGTGGTTGTACGGCGAGTGCGTCGGCGCGGCCCTCTTCGGTGGCGACTGGCAGGTGACCCCGGAGCAGCATCAGCGGATCCGGGCGATGGGGTGGCTCGCCCCGGGCGACCCGGACGACAGCGGCAGCCAGCCGCCGTACCCCAACTACTGGCGAGTGCTGCCGCGCGTCGACAACGCCGCCATGGCGTCCCTGGGGTCGGGTGCTCTCGAGGTGCTCGGCGTCGAGCCCTCAGTCGTGGAGTGGCGCCGCGACCGCTGACCCTGCCGCCAGCTCGTCGTCACTCGGCAGCACGGTCGTCAGCACGCGGTAGACGAACGTGTTCGATGCCGGGCGCAGGGCCCCCGTGACCGGGTCGGCAAGGCGGATGCCCCCGGGGCCGTCGACGGCGACCAGGTGACGACCGCCACCGGCCCAGGTGAGTCTCAGGTCCCAGGCGAGGTCGGCTCCGACACGCGCCAGGCCGGCGCGGCGGGCCCCCGGGTCCTCGGCCACGAGGTCGGTGAGCCGCTCCGTGTCGAGGTCCGCCCCGGTCGGCTGCCCGTTGCGCCGGGGCCGCATCCGGGTGAGCCGGACCAGGGACGCGGTGAGGAACGCTGGGTCGAGGGTCATCAGCTGATGGAGACCGGGGCGTACGCCGAGCAGCAGCGCGAGCGTCTCCCGGCCGAGCCAACCGCGGTGCTCGAGCCGGACGGCGGACCCGGCCACGACCAGGCTCAGCCGGACCACGGGCGCCGCGACCGTCCCGAGGGCGGCGTCCAGCGCTCCGGAGGCGAGCGCGATCTCCAGGTCGGGGTGGGTGGCGCCCCGGCGGTCGGCCGCGGCGGCGAGGAGGCCCGCCAGGCCGTCGTCGTCGAGGCGCACGGAGCGACTCTCGCCGTCGAGGTCAACGAGCATCGGCGGACTCCCCGCTCGCGCCTTCGGAGCCGGCGCCGGGTCGCCACCGTCGTGCCACCTCGGCACAGACGTCGGCGAGCTCGTCATAGCGCCAGGTGTCGACGGTGGCGGTGAGGGTGTGGCCGACGTCGTCGACCAGCACGAACCACTGCTCCATCGTGAGCGCCTCGCCGCCCGGTCCGGCGTGGTGGGCCAGCCGGCGGCCGCCGGGACGACCACCGACCTCCAGGCGTTCGAGGTCGACCAGGAGGTAGTCGTCGAGGACCCGGGGGAGCAGCTCGTCGGTGCCGGCCTGCCAGTCGCGGAAGGACATCCCGGCGGTGGTCACGGCGGTCAGCACGAGGTTGGCCCGGAAGCGGCTCGGGTCACTCGGGTCGACCGGTTCGCGGGCCACCCAGGTGATGTCCGGGCCCGGAGGTGTCACCGTCTCCCAGGTCCCGGGGGGCGCCGGGGTGGGGGCGGGTGCGTCACCCATGACGGTCCGCACGGCGAGAGGCTGCGACGTGCAGGGGGCGGTACCACCGCGGCTCCAGCCAGCCGGGCACCGGGAGCGGCAGCACGGCGTACGCGAGCCAGAGCGCGAGCGCGGCGAGGAGGAGCAGCCCCAGGGGTGTGGCGGCTGACGAGCCCCGGGCGAGGACGAGGGCACCGGCCAGCAGGAGCGCGACCCCGATCAGCGGCCAGAGGACCAGCACGTTGCGGCGGGCGAACGAGGTGGTGCGCGGGCCGGCCCAGGCGCGGGCCGACCGCGACCGGCCCAGCCGTTGCCGGGTGTTCCAGGCGAGCAGCGCGAGGCCACCCAGCACCATTACGACGGAGGCCATCTCGGTCAGTCCCAGAAGGAGACGGCGTCTCCGACGTCGGAGAGGGCGTCGCCCACGTCGTCCGCGGCACCTCCGGCCCAGTCCACGGCCGCGTCCGCCGCGTCGCCGACCGGGTCCAGAACGGCCTGCCCGAGCTCGCTGCCCGCGAAGCCGCCGACGGCGCCGCCCACCACACCGCCCACGACACCGCCCACGACCGTTCCGACTCCGGGGCAGATCGCCGTGCCGATCGCCCCTCCGGCCCAGGCTCCTCCCTGCGCGCCGGCCCAGGCGCCTGCTGCCGTGGTGGCTCCCATCGTGGTGGCCCGGGCGGCCCGCTCCGTGGTGTCCAGGGACGGGTCGTCGGCGTCTGCCTGCCACTGGTCCCAGCCGGCCGTGAGCGCGGTCACCGCGGTGCCCGCCCGGCTGGCGTACTTGCCCGCGGTGGCCCAGCGGTTGCGGGTCGCCGCCTGGTAGGCCTTGGCGTGCCAGCTGTCGCTGCGTCCCGCGGCTCGGGCCCGCTCCCAGAAGCTCAGGCCGCGTGCGGTCCCGAAGGATCCGTTGTCGCGCGGCTGGAAGGTGCCGTACCGACCGCTGACCATCCAGCCGATCCCGGCGCCGGCCCCGAGTCCGCCCAGCCCGAACAGCCAGCCGCCCATGTCCACGGGGTCGGCGAAGTCGGGAGGAGCGAAGCCCAGGCGCTCCATGAGGTTCTCGACGAAGCCGTCGCCGGTCGACCTGGCGATCCCGTCGCCGAGGTTCCTGTGCGCCTCCTGCTCCTTGGTGCGGGCGGACTGGGCGATCTCCACCGCCTCGTTCCACGCCTCGACCTTGCGGTTGTGCGCGGCCACCTCCGCCGGGCTCAGCGCGCCCGGGGCGTCCGGGCGCAGCACCTGGGTGCCGTTCACCGAGACACCGCCGGCCGTCGCGACGCCGCGAGCGCTCGCCATCCGGGTCTCGACGACGGTCAGCTCGCCGGAGAAGTCGTTGAGGGCCTTCTCGACCGCCTCGATCCGGTCCGCCAGGTCGCGCAGGTCGCGGTCGGCGGCGTCCATCCGGGCTTCGAAGGCGGCGCCCGCCTGGCCGCGCCAGGAGCCGGCGAGGGAGCGGGCCCTGGTCACCCCCGACTCGGCGTTCTCGACGGCCGAGCGGACCGAGGCAGCCTGGTCGGCGGCGCCGGCGCAGGCGGCGGGATCGCCGTAGACCTCGGTGTCGAGCACGTCGCTCACCGCCCCAGCACTCACGGCCCCAGCACCCCCTCGCGCCGTCGCATGGCACCCGAGACCGCCTGATCGGTGCCGGTGAAGTCGGTGAGGGTGGCGCCGGTGGAGCTCGACAGCGACCCGAGGTGCTGTGCCAGCCCGGCCACGGCGCTCGCCAGGCTCGCCAGGGCTTCGGAGACCTCGCCGGAGGACGCCCCCGCGTCGGGTGCCTGGTCGAGGTCCGGCGCCCGGTCGAACAGTGTCTGTCCTGTCGTGTCCAGGAGGTCCACGATCTGCTGGAGGTCGTCGGGGTGCACCTCGACGTTGGACGAGCTCATGTCAGGGTGTCTTCCCCCTCCGCGCCGGTCCCAATCCTCCGGTCTGCGGCGACCAGGCCCCCCATCCTGTCTCTGACAGGAGTGGCCCGCCCATCAGCAGCCCTTGACGCTTTCGGGGTTCGCCCCCTCGTGCGTCCATCCCGCTGCTGGCACGTCGCCGCTGCTACGGCTTCGCGACCTGGGCAGTCCGCAGCATCTCGTCCAGCGTTGGCCGGTAGGGAAGGCTCTGCGGCGACGTCATCGTCTCAACGAGCGCCGACGGGAAGAGGTGGCGAATCCGCTCCTCCCGGTTCGCCGTGCCGGGGAACTCGACATCCACGACCCGCACGTCCGGACCTGAGGCGCCGTCGGTGGTGATGACGACCGGGTCACCGCCAGCAGAGAGCCTTTCGGCGTCCGGGCCCGTGGAGAACAGTCCGCACACCAACAGTGCGTAGGTCTGGTGCAACGTGTCGTCCTGTCCCTGAACGTTGATCCCGCAAAGGACGATCTGTCCGTCTTGAACCGGCGCAATGAGGTCTTCGCGCACCTTCGGCAGCTCCTGCAGCCGGGTGAGCAGAGCCTGGTGCTCGGTGTCGCCCGTTGGCGCAGACGCCGTAGGCGGCGTCGAGGGCGAGGCCGAAGAACTGGGCGAGACGGCCGCCGTGCGGTCGACTGCGAGCTGGGTGTCACGGTCGTCCGAGTCCCGTTGGGCCAGCCACGGGCCCCCGAAGATGACCGCCAGACCAAGTGCCGCGCTGCCTGCGAGGAGCGCCGAGCGGTTGCGGCGGATGGTGTTCGCACGCGCTTCCACGCGCCGTACATCGAGGCTTTACGCCTGGGCGGCGCGTGCCCGGGCAGCGGTTGCTTCCCTCAGCTGATCGTCAAGCATGTCGTCACTCATCGCTGAACCTCGATCTCGGGCTCCAACGTTCTACGGAGCGCTTCCTCGGCGCGCGGACACTGGCTGCGAGCGTGCTCGGGCTGATCGCCAGCACCTGAGCGATGTCGTCGTAGGCAAGGTCCTCGAAGTCGTCGTCCACATCCATCTCCGTTCCAATCCTAGGACGCACAGCTCCCGCACCGTGTTGCATCAACGTCGAACGAATATCAGTCACACGCACGTCCAGGAATGTCAGGCTTCGGCCGCACCCGTCCCGCCGCGGTTCCCGACCAAGCGCGGCCTAGCTCGTCGAGGTCTCCGCCGAGGCCGCCAGGAGGACGGCGGCGCACCAGTGGCTGGTCCGCTCCGGCTGGTCGGTGGACGCGTCCGCACCGGGCAGCGTGAGCGTGCAGCTGAGCCAGGCGTCGCCGAAGAGGCCGAAGTAGCCCTGCTCGCTGCCCTCGGCGGTCCGGCACCGCGTTGCCACCGACGGCGTCCCGAACTGCGTGCCCTTCGCCACCGTGCACCGCGGCCGCAGCTCGGCGTCGCGCAGGGCATGTGCCCGTGCCCGCGTCACCGGGGGAGCGAACACCCAGGCCCGGGCCACCGCCCCGTCGGCCGCGGTCCAGGCACAGCCGAACTCGTGCGCCACGTCCTTCACGCCCGCGGACAGCTGCGCGGGCTCGCCATTGGCGTAGGACGTCGAGGACGCGACGTCCGCACCGAGCGCGTCCTGCGCCTGCGCCGGCGCCACCCGCTCGCAGAAGTCGGCCCGGGCCACGGCCAGGCCGGTGGTCTCGATCGACTCCAACGGTGAGCTCGGCGCCGAGGGGACGGCGGTCGGGGCCGCGGGCTCGTCGTCCTGGCACGCTGACAGGCCAGCTAGCACCAGGGCCAGCACCAGGGGCAGCGCCGCGAGCAGGGCCAGGCGCGGCGATCGTCGTACGGCGGGCATGGGGGTCAACCTACGACCTCGCGGAGTACGGCGCGGTGTCCCGGGCGACTGGGGCACTCGGCTACCCTCGATCCAGTGATTCGCTTCGAAAAGGTCACCAAGGCCTATCCCGGACAAGGGAGCCCTGCCCTCGACCAGGTGTCGGTCGACGTGGAGAAGGGCGAGTTCGTCTTCCTCGTCGGC
>JAOPYB010000017.1 GCA_025964835.1 Nocardioides sp.
CCCTGGAGGTCGTCGGCGATCGTGCGGATCGACGTGCTCACGATCGTCTGGTCCAGGGCGCCGAGGAACATCCCCATCATCAGGCCGGAGAGGATGGTCAGGATCTGGGCGTGGGAGTACTCGCCGCTCTCGGCGGGCGTCGCGTTCCTCGTCATGGCGTGCCAGCGTAGTTTCGGTGCCCCCTCTCCGGACCGGAGTTTCGAGAACGGGCCGCGCGGGCAGTCTCGTCGTACACGACGCGCAGGCCTTCGGGGGGACACGATGAGCGATCTCCAGGTGGAGATCCCGGAGCTCCGGCAGTTCGGGCACGAGTTCGAGACGTTCGGCTCCGACCACGTCGGCAACACCGGGGAGGCGACGCGCTGCCAGACGGGGCGGGCGAGCAGCTCGATGTGGTCATCCGTGCGTCCTCCCGTCCCGCGAAGGCCGTGAAGCTCGTCGCGATGGAGGCGTGGCCCTTCTTCCACGAGAAGGAGGGATTCGAGGGGAGCCTGCGCCTCCGAGGCGTCTTCGACCCGATCTACGAGCTCTGGGCGGTGGCGGCCAACGACGCCGCGGACACCCGCGCGGCGGGCCGTCCCTGGGACCTCTCCTCGGCGGCACCGCACCTGAGCGCCGCCGACAACGACCGCGTGACCGAGGTCCTCGGCGACGTGGCCACGAAGATCGGAAGGTTCGTCCCGAGGCGACGCAAGAAGGCCTGACGACGATCCTGCGCAGGTGTTATCGTTCTTCGATATTATCGAAGAACGATACGTCAGGGGAGAAGTCATGGCGCGTCACCTGCCCGACCGGCTGCACTGGATCGTCCTGCGTGGGTTCCTGCTCCTCCTCGCCGTGGGTGGCTTCGTCGGCGTCCCCCTGCAGCTGGTCCGCGCCTGGCGCAGCGAGACCCTCGCGTGGTCCGGTGACGCGGGCGTCGGCGCCGCACTGCCCGCCGGCCTCTTCACGCCCGCGCCAGGCGCGCAGGCGACGTACGACGGGCACCTGCTGGTCTCCTTGCAGGACCCGGGACTGCGCCTCTCTCTTCTGTCGGTCCTGCCCGACGCCCTGCTCGGGGCGGCCGTTGCGATCGTCGCCTCGGTCCTGCTGGTCCTCGTGCTCCGGCTCCAGGAGGGGCGACCGTTCGCCGGCAACGGGGTGGTGCTGCTGCGGGTCGCGGCCGCCACGATCGCCATGGCCGGGGTCGCGGTCCCCCTGGCCCGCACCTGGGCCAACCGCGAGATCCTGGACCGCGCGGGGCGCCTCGGCCCGCGGCTCGGCGGCGGACCGGCCGACACCCACTACGACTTCGTCAATGTCGCGCTGGGCTGGATCTGCGTGGCGCTGCTGGTCCTCGCCGTGGCCCGGGCCTACCGGGAGGGCAGCCGCCTGGCCGAGGAGACGGAGGGGCTGGTCTGATGCCGGTTGACGACCCGCACGGGATCCACTGCCGCCTCGACGAGCTGCTCGACGAGCGCGGCCTGACCCTCACCGCACTCGCGGACCGCATCGGGGTGACGGTCGTGAACCTCAGCGTGCTCAAGAATCAGCGCGCCAAGGCGGTCCGGTTCTCGACCTTGACCGCGATCTGCAAGGCGCTCGACTGCCAACCGGGCGACCTCTTCGTGCTGGTTGACTGAAGCGAGCTCAGCGCGAGGCCAGCACCCGCACCGGCATCGTGTAGCGGGTGGGAACCTGCGCGGTCGAGCGCAGGTGGATGTTCTGGAGCAGCCCGATGGCGAGCATGCCCGCGAACATCGAGCTGCCGCCGTACGACACGAACGGCAGTGGGACGCCCGTGACCGGCATGATGCCCAGGCACATCCCGACGTTCTGGAAGGCCTGGAAGCCGAACCAGCAGGCGATCCCGGCGGCCGCGACGCGGCCGAACGCGTCGTCGGTGTGCGCCGCGATCGACAGCGCCCGCCAGATGACGATCGCCAGCAGCCCGATCAGGATGCCGGCGCCCACCAGGCCCAGCTCCTCCCCCGCGACCGTGAAGATGAAGTCCGTGTGCTGCTCGGGCACGAAGCCGGACCGCGTCTGGGAGCCGTGGAAGAGGCCCTGCCCGAACAGGCCGCCGTTCCCGACGGCGATCCGGGCCTGCTCTACGTTGTAGCCGGCACCGCGCGGGTCGAGGTCGGGGTTGGTGAACGCGAGGAACCGGTCCACCTGGTACTGCTTGAGGAAGCCCGCCGCCACGGCGGCCACGGCCGCCGTCACGCCCCCGCCGAGGAGGAGGACCAGCCACCGCCGCGGGGCGCCCGAGACCGCGAGCACGCCGAAGACCGTGGCGGAGAGCACCAGCATCGTGCCGAGGTCCGGCTGCAGCATGATCAGCGACGCGGGGAGCCCGGCGATCAGCAGCATGCCGACCACCTCGACGGTGCCGACCCGGTTGCGCCACTTGCCCTCCGCCCGCTCGGCGACGAGGAGCGCCATGCCGATGACGACCGCGAGCTTCGCGAACTCCGAGGGCTGGATGGACATGCCGCCGAGCTGCAGCCAGGAGCGCGAACCGTTGATCGTGCTGCCCATCGTGAGGACCAGGGCGAGCCCGGCCACCGAGGCGAGGTAGACCAGCGGCGCCATGATCCGCACCCACCGGTGGTCGGTGGCCATCACGATCACGAGCAGGACGAGCCCGATCGCGACGTTCACGAGCTGCTTCTTGAGGTACGCCGAGGAGTCGCCGAGCGTGAGGTCGTCGCGGTGCGACGTGGCCGACCAGACCAGCAGGCTGCCCAGCGTGACCAGGGCCAGCACGGCCAGCATCAGCAGCCAGTCGAGGCCGGGGGCCCGCAGCGCGGGGCGGTGGGTGGGGAGCTGGGACATGTCAGTCCTTCCGGGCCGGCGGGAGGATCGAGCCGTCCTTCATGAACGTGGGCAGGCCCGCGGGCGGGGTCGTGCCCGGGATCGCGGACCGCTGCGGGTCCACGTTCGTGCCGTCGATGCCGTAGAGCGACTCCCAGATCTTGCGGACCGCCGGGCCCGAGGTGCCTGACCCGGTGCCGGCCTGGCTCACCATCATGATCACGACGTAGTTCTCGTCGTACGTCGCGACCCACGAGGTCGACTGCTTGCCGTAGACCTCGGCCGATCCCGTCTTGCCGCGGATGTGCACCGTGTCCAGCGGGAAGTCGATGAACTTCCAGGCCAGGGTGCCGACCTTGGGGGTGCCCTGGAGCGCGGTGTCGACGTACTTCAGGCTCGACGCCGACGCATCGACCCGGCCGGTCACCTGGGGCGCGAACCGCTTGAGGACCTCGCCGTCCGGGCTGACGATCGCCTTGGCGATCCGCGGCGCGAACAGGGTGCCGCCGTTGGAGAGCGAGGCGTAGGCGCGCGCCAGCTGGAGCGGCGTCACGATCGTGTCGCCCTGCCCGATCGCGTAGTTCACGGCGTCGCCGGCGCGGTAGTAGCTGCCCTCGAGGCAGAACTCGTGCGCGAAGACCCGCAGGAAGGCGTTCGGGGCGGTGTCCTTCTCGTCCATCCGGCAGTAGTAGCCCTTCATGGACTTCCAGTAGGCCAGCTTCCAGTGCCGGTCGGCGATCCGGCCGCTGGCCTCGCCGGGCAGGTCGATGCCGGTCTCGCTGCCGAAGCCGAACTTCTTGGCCTGCTCGACCAGCGGGTCGCGCGCGTCCACGTCCGTCGGGTCGGAGCCGTACTTCTGCCAGAAGTGCAGCCCGACGCGGTAGAAGAACGTGTCGCAGGAGAGCTCGAGGGCACGCGCGAAGTCGATGTAGCCGTACGCGGCGGACTCGTAGTTCTTGAACCACCGGTTGCCGACCTGCAGACCGCCGCTGCAGTCGAGCTTGGTGTCCTGGGTGAAGCCGTTGTTGAGCGCGCCGACGGTCATGAACGGCTTCCACGTCGACCCGGGGGCGAACTGGCCCTGGGTGGCGCGGCCGAGCAGCGGGGTGCCGGCCTTCTCGGAGTAGAGGTGGGCGAGCTGCTTCTTCGAGATGCCGCCGACCCAGACCGACGGGTCGTACGTCGGCTGGCTGGCCATCGAGACGATCCGGCCGGTCTTGGCCTCCATCACGACGACAGCGCCCGAGTCGGCACGATAGTTGCGGTGCGTGACCGGGTCGTAGGTCTGGCGCGCGAGCGCGATGGTCTGGGCCAGCTGCTTCTCCACGACGCCCTGCACCTTGGCGTCGATCGAGGTGACCAGCGTGTCGCCGGGCTGGCCCTCGACCTCGCTGTCGTCACCGAGCACGCGGCCCATCGAGTCGACGGCGACCCGTTTGTAGCCGGGCATGCCACGCAGCCAGCGGTCGTACTCCTTCTCGACGCCGGCGCGGCCGACGGAGGAGGCGCCGTTCACGGAGCGGTCGCCGTCGTCGCGCGCGGTGTCGTACTCCTGCTCGGTGATCGGGCTGAGGTAGCCGAGGACGTGGGCGAGGTTGACGCCGAAGGGGCGCGGGTAGGCGCGCACGCTCTGCTGCTCGGCGAGCACCGAGGGGTAGTCCTCGGGCTGCTCGAGCACCCGCAGGGCCATCGCCTGGCGGACGTCCGTGGCCACGGGGACGGGCTGGTACGGCGAGCCGTTCCAGCAGGTGCCGACCACGCTGCCCGCGTCACCACAGGTGACCAGCCGCTTGCGGAGCACGGCCGGCGTCTGGCGGACGACCTTCCCGAGCCTCTCGAGGAGGACCTTCTGCTGGTGGCCTGACATCTTGTCGAGCATCGTGCGGTCGACCGAGACGACCCACGAGGTGCGGTTGGCCACCAACGGGCGCCCCATGTCGTCGACGATCAGTCCCCGATGGGGCTGCACCACGATCTCGCGGACCGACTGCGAGGCCGCCTGGGCGTGGTACTCGTCGCCGCTGACGACCTGGAGGTAGTAGAG
>JAOPYB010000041.1 GCA_025964835.1 Nocardioides sp.
GTGCACGTCGGCGACCGGGATCGCCTGGACCTGCACCGGCGCGAGCCAGGGCGGGAAGGCGCCGGCGTAGTGCTCGACCAGCACGCCGATGAACCGCTCGATCGAGCCGAACTTCGCAGAGTGGATCATCACCGGTTGCTGACGTGACCCGTCGGCGGCCTGGTAGCGCAGCTCGAAGCCCGTGGGCTGGTTGAAGTCGTACTGGATCGTCGACATCTGCCAGGTCCGGCCGATCGCGTCGCGGCACTGCACGGAGATCTTGGGTCCGTAGTACGCCGCCCCACCCGGGTCAGGCACGAGCTCGAGGCCCGAGTCGGTCGCGACCTTCTCGAGGACGGCCGTCGCGGTCGCCCAGTCGTCGTCGGAGCCGACGAACTTGTCGGGCTTGGAGTCGTCGCGCGTGGACAGCTCGAGGTAGAAGTCGTCGAGCCCGAAGTCCGCCAGCAGGCTGAGCACGAAGTCCAGGAGGTGCTTGATCTCCGCCGGCGCCTGCTCGGGGGTGACGTAGGAGTGGGAGTCGTCCTGCGTCATCCCGCGCACCCGGGTGAGGCCGTGCACGACGCCGGACTTCTCGTTGCGGTAGACCGAACCGAACTCGAAGAGCCGCAGCGGCAGCTCGCGGTAGGACCGCCCGCGCGAGGCGAAGATCAGGTTGTGCATCGGGCAGTTCATCGCCTTGAGGCGGTAGTTGCTGCCCTCCATCTCCATGGGCGGGAACATGCCGTCGGCGTAGTACGGGAGGTGGCCGGAGGTGTGGAAGAGCCCCTCCTTCGAGATGTGCGGGGTGCCGACGTACTGGAACCCCTCCTCGATGTGCCGGCGGCGGACGTAGTCCTCCATCTCCCGCTTGATCACGCCGCCCCTGGGGTGGAAGACGGCGAGGCCGGAGCCGAGCTCGTCGGGGAAGCTGAACAGGTCGAGCTCGCGCCCGAGCTTGCGGTGGTCGCGCCGCTCGGCCTCCTCGATCCGGTGCAGGTGCTCGTCGAGCGCCTCCTTGGTCTCCCAGGCGGTGCCGTAGATGCGCTGCAGCTGCTTGTTCTTCTCGTCGCCGCGCCAGTACGCCGCGGCCGATCGCATCAGCTTGAAGGCCGGGATCCGCTTGGTCGTGGGCAGGTGCGGTCCGCGGCACAGGTCGGACCAGGCGACCTCGCCCTTGCGGTTGATGTTGTCGTAGATCGTCAGCTCGCCGGCGCCGACCTCGACACTCGCCCCTTCGGCCGCGTCGTCGGACCTGCCGGAGCCCTTCAGGCCGATCAGCTCGAGCTTGTAGGGCTCGTCCTTCAGCTCGTCGAGCGCCTCGGCGTCGGTGGTGACCCGGCGGGAGAACTTCTGGCCCTCCTTGACGATCTTGCGCATCCGGGACTCGATCTTCTCGAGGTCCTCGGGGACGAAGGGGGTCTCGACGTCGAAGTCGTAGTAGAAGCCGTTCTCGATCGGCGGCCCGATGCCGAGCCGGGCCTGCGGGAAGAGCTCCTGGACGGCCTGGGCCATCACGTGGGCCGTCGAGTGGCGCAGGATGTCGCGCCCGTCGGCGCTGTCGATCGCGACCCCCTCGACCTCGTCGCCGTCGACGAGCTCGTAGGCCAGGTCCTTGAGCTGCGCGTCGCCGATCGAGCCGGTCGAGACCCTGGCGGCGATGACGGTGGCGTCCTCCGCGAAGAGCTCCCACGCCCGGGTGCCCGTCGTGACCGTCGTGTCCTGACGCGCGTCGGCGTGGACGAGGACGATCTTGAGGTCGGACACAGGAGTGCTCCTTGAGAGTGGTGGGACGGACCCGACGATCGTATCCGCCGGGCCGCCCGCACTTCGTCCGGGTTTCAGCCCTCCCGTGCGTCAGAGGATGTAGAGCATCTCCTGATAGGTCGGCAGCGACCAGAGGTCGTCGGCCACGAGGCCCTCGAGCGTGTCCGCCGCGGCGCGCACCGCCGCCATCACGGGCAGCACCGAGTCGCGGCAGTACGTCGCGTGCGCCATCGCGTCGTCGTCGGCCTCGTGGGCGATGGCCGCACCGAGGGCGGTCAGGCCCGCGCGCAGGTCCGCGATCGGACCCGAGACGGTCTCGAGCGTCGAGGTGTCCGCGGGCACGCCGGCCGCCTTGAGTGCCGCGACGTTCTGGGCGAGCTCGGTCTGGTAGCGGACGGCCGCCGGCAGGATGACCGTGGTGCCCATCTCCAGGGTGAGGTTGGCCTCGACGCTGATGCTCAGGACGTACTGCTCGAGCCCGATCTCGTAGCGGCTGTGCATCTCGCGGTGGTTGAAGACCTGGTACTTCTCGAAGAGCTCCATGGCGTCCTCCGAGACCAGCTCGGGGAGCGCGTCGACGGTGGTGCGGAGGTTCTTCAGCCCGCGCTGCTCGGCCTCGACCTGCCACTCCTCGGAGTAGCCGTTGCCGTTGAAGATCACGGCGCCGTGGTCGGCGATGATCCCGGCGAGCACGTCCTGGACGGCCTCGTCGAAGTCGGTGCCGGCCGCCAGCGCGGTCTCGAGGGACGTGGCGATGAAGTCGAGCGCCTCGGCCATGATCGTGTTGATCGTGACCATCGGGCCCGCGACGGTCTGCAGCGAGCCGGGGGCCCGGAACTCGAACCGGTTGCCGGTGAACGCGAACGGGCTGGTCCGGTTGCGGTCGCCGGGGTCGGTGGGCAGGACCGGCAGCGAGTCGACGCCGATCATCATCGTGCCCTTCTCCTTGGACCGGGTGGCGCCGCCCTTCGCGATCTGGTCGAAGACGTCGGCGAGCTGGTCGCCGAGGAAGATCGAGATGATCGCCGGCGGTGCCTCGTTGGCGCCGAGCCGGTGGTCGTTGCTCGCGGACGCGACCGAGGCGCGCAGCAGGCCGCCGTACTTGTGCACGGCCCGGATCACGGCGGCGCAGAAGACGAGGAACTGGGCGTTGTCGTGCGGGGTGTCGCCGGGCAGCAGGAGGTTGCCCTCGGTGGCGTTGCCGAGCGAGAAGTTCACGTGCTTGCCCGAGCCGTTGACGCCGTCGAAGGGCTTCTCGTGGAAGAGGCACTCCATGCCGTGCTTGCGGGCGACGCTCTTGAAGGTGGTCATCAGCAGCTGCTGGTGGTCCGAGGCGACGTTGGCGCGCTCGAACATCGGGGCGATCTCGAACTGGCCGGGCGCGACCTCGTTGTGCCGAGTCTTGGCCGGGATGCCGAGCTTGAAGAGCTCCCGCTCGGTGTCCATCATGAAGCCGAGCACCCGCGCGGGGATGGCACCGAAGTAGTGGTCGTCGAACTCCTGGCCCTTGGGCGGCCGGGCGCCGAAGAGCGTGCGGCCGGCGTTCAGCAGGTCCGGTCGGGCCAGGTAGAAGTGGCTGTCGACCAGGAAGTACTCCTGCTCGGGCCCGCAGTAGGACACCACCCGCGACGGGCTGTGCCCGAAGAGCCGGAGCACCCGCTCGGCGTGGTCGGCCATCGCGCTCTGCGAGCGCAGCAGCGGCGTCTTGTGGTCGAGCGCCTCGCCGGTCATCGACACGAAGACCGTGGGGATGCAGAGAGTGTTGCCGTTCGGGTTCTCCAGGACGTACGCCGGGCTCATGACGTCCCAGCCCGTGTAGCCGCGGGCCTCGAAGGTGTTGCGCAGCCCGCCGTTCGGGAAGCTGGAGGCGTCGGGCTCGCCCTGCACCAGGGTCTTGCCGGCGAACTCGGCCAGCGCCGTGCCGTCGCCCACCGGGTCGAGGAAGCTGTCGTGCTTCTCGGCGGTCAACCCGGTCAGCGGGTAGAAGACGTGCGCGTAGTGCGTCGCACCCTTCTCCAGGGCCCAGTCCTTCATCGCCGAGGCGACGGCGTCCGCGACCAGCGGGTCGAGCGGCGCCGAACCCTCGATCGTCGCGAGCACGGACTTGTAGACCGACTTCGGCAGCCGCTTCTGCATCACGGTCGTGCTGAAGACGTTCTCGCCGAAGATCTCCCCCGGTGCCTCGCTCGCGGCGAAGCTGACCGCCGGGGGCACGTACGCCTCGACGTCCTTGATCGCCTGCAGTCGAACGCTGTTTCCACTCACGCGGCATCCCTTAGAACAGAGCACTTGGCTTGGTCGACACCGAGACTTGGGCGACAAACTAGCCACGGCATGTGCCGTCGTGAGTCGTGCATGTTTCCGGGCTGTGAACGTTGGGCCGTGGTGTCAGCCCACCATGTCGCGGTAGCGCTGGGCGGCCGCGAGCTTCTCCTCGAGCAGCGGCACGTCCACCCGGCGCGAGCCGGGCGGCGGCCAGCCCTCGCCGGTCGCGTAGAGGGACGCGTAGGCCGCGGTGTCGCGCTGGTAGCGCCAGCCCTCGGCGAGCGGCCCGACGTCGTACGCGTCGTACCCGAGGGTGTCGAGCAGGTCGGCCACGACCTTCTTGGCGTCGCCCTCGTTGCCGGCGACCGCCAGCACACTGCGCTCGGGGCTGCCTGCGGGGCGGGCCAGGCCGAGCAGGTGCTCGAAGTAGATGTTGTTGAAGGCCTTCACGACGTACGACTCGGGCAGGTGCGACTGGAGCAGCTCGCTCACGGTGGTGGACTCGTCGTCGAGCTCGGCGATGTGTCCGTCGCGCTGCGGGTAGTAGTTGTTGGTGTCGATGACGACCTTGCCGCGCAGCGGCTCGACCGGCACCTGCCGGTAGGCCTTGAGCGGGATGGTCACGACGACGATGTCGCCGGCGGCCGCGGCCTCCTCCGCCGTGGCCGCGCGGGCGTGCTCACCGAGCTCGGCGACCAGGTCGCCGAGCGTCTCGGGGCCCCTGCTGTTGCTGAGCACGACGTCGTGGCCAGCGGCCACGGCCAGCCGTGCCACGGTGCCGCCGATGTTTCCGCTGCCGATCAGTCCGATGGTGGTCATGCCCACCAGAACCACCACGGCGCGTCAGGCATTCCGGGCGAATGGGGGCGCCACCCCGTGCTCGGCCGGTGCAGCGGTCAGTCCTCGGTGTCGTCGCCCTCGGCGGCCTTGCGTTCGGTGTAGTTCACCTGCTCGTCCGGGTCGTCGTCGAGCCGGTCCGCGGCATCGGCGCTGGAGATGTCCTCCTCGGCGGGGACGCCTTCGAGGTCGACGGGTCGTTCTTCAGGGTGCGCTGTCGTCATGCCCACGCCGTACCCGCTGGGGCGGCGACTCACGCGCGCGTGAAGGACGAAGCGCAGGGCGCTACCGTGGTCGTGCCCCGTCCCAGGCCACTTCGAGGATGACCACCATGGCGCGCATGGCTCCGCACAAGGTCGTGCTGCACGGCCACGAGCTCTCCTACGTCGACAGCGGCTCCGGCCCGGTCGTGCTGTTCATCCACGGGATCCTGGGCTCGCAACGGCAGTGGACCCACCTCGTCGACGAGCTGGACGACGACCAGCGGGTGCTGGTTCCGGACCTCTTCGGCCACGGCGAGTCCGAGAAGCCGCTGGGCGACTATTCGCTCGGTGCGCACGCCGCGGCCATGCGCGACCTCCTCGACCACCTCGGGATAGAGCGGGTCACGCTCGTCGGGCACTCGCTCGGGGGCGGCGTCGCGATGCAGTTCTACTACCTCTTCCCGGAGCGTGTCGATCGCCTCGTGCTCGTCGCGAGTGGCGGCCTCGGACGTGAGGTGAACCTGCTCCTGCGTGCCGCGACCCTGCCCGGAGCCGCCCAGGTGCTCAGTGTCGTCGCCTCCGCACCCGTGCTCTCCCGGATCGAGGCACTGGGTCGTGGCGCGTCCAGGGTCGGTTGGAGACCCGGCGCAGACCTCGGGGCCATCTGGCGCGGGTTCAGGTCGCTCGCGGATGCCGAGAGTCGACGCGCCTTCCTCGCCACCACCCGCGCGGTGATCGACATCGGGGGCCAGAGCATCAGCGCCCACGACCACCTGGAGGGCGCGCTGCCGATCCCCCTCCTGATCGTGTGGGGCTCCAGGGACCGGATGATCCCGGCCTCGCACGCGCTCAGCGCGCAGCGCGCAGTCCCCGAGTGCCGGGTCGAGGTGTTCGAGGGCGCCGGTCACTTCCCGCACCTCGAGGACCCGGACCGTTTCGCCACCCTGCTCCGCGAGTTCGTCGCGGGGGGTTCGCCGGACCAGGAGACCACGACCGAGGGCTGACCCGGTCCGGGAGTGGAGACGAGCAAGCCCCTGACTCGCGCGCTTGCGCAGGTCAGGGGCTGATGTGCTCGGTGGGCGATACTGGGTTCGAACCAGTGACCTCTTCGGTGTGAACGA
>JAOPYB010000058.1 GCA_025964835.1 Nocardioides sp.
CCGAGCGGGCGGTCGCCGAGCAGGCCCGCCTCCGGGGCGTCGCCGAGGAGGCCGCCGAGAGGCGGGCGCGCGACCGCAGCGCCCTCGAGGCCGCCGTACGCCGGCAGGCCGAGCTCGCCGAGGAGGCGATGACCGAGCGGCTCGCGGCCGAGGAGCGCGCCCGCGACCTCGCCGAGGCCCTCGCGGAGGCCCGCGCCCTGCTGATGGACGAGCTCACGATCCGCCGCCGCTGGTGGCAGCGGCCCCAGGCCGTCGTCCTCCCGTCGCTGCCCGACGAGGCACCGGCCACCGAGGCCGCCACCGCGCGCGTCGCGCGGACCACACCCGACGACTCCGACGAGCTCATCACCTTCGGGCCGCCCCGGATCAGCCGCGCCGTCACCCTTGCGCTGGCGGTGGCCGCGCTCGTGGCGGCCGGGGTCACGGTGTACGCCGCCCTCGAGCCGCTGAGCACCGCCGTGACCGTGGCCGTGGGGGTGGCCACCGTGCTGCTCGCCGTCCTCGCCTGGCGCGCCCGCCCCCTGGTCTCGCACGTCCGCGTGGACCGCGGCCTGGTCGACATCGTCGAGGGCGACCGGCACTACCGCTTCGACCTGCGCAACGACCGCACCCGCGTCGAGATGACCGGCGAGCCGGGCACCCGCGAGTGGCGGGTGGAGTTCCTGCGGCGCAGCCTCGAGCCGGTCACCGTGACCGGCCGCACGGTCGACTCGGTGGCGTTCACCGAGACGCTGCGCAAGTGGCGCCCCGACCTCTGAGCGATCAGGCCAGCGCGGCCTTGAGCTTCGCCGCGATCTCGCCGACGGCCGCCCGCGAGGTGCGACCGACGCCGACGATGTTGAAGAACCCGTGGATCTGGTCCTGGAACCGCTTGAGCTGCACCGCGATGCCCGCGTCCGCGAGCTTGCGGGCGTAGGCCTCGCCCTCGTCGCGGAGCGGGTCGAAGCCGGCCGTCACGACGTACGCCGGGGCCAGGCCGTCCGGCACCTCGGCGTAGATCGGGGACGCCCTCGGGTCGTCCGGGGCCGTCCCTTCGGGCAGGTAGGTCGCGGACGCGAGGTCCATGAAGTCCTGGGTGAGGAAGAAGCCCTCCGCGAACAGCGTGCGGCTCCCGGTCGTGGCCGTGTGGTCGGTGCCGGGGTAGATGAGCAGCTGGAACGCGAGCGGCAGGCCCTCCTGGGCCGCCGCGATCGCGGTCGTGGCCGCCAGGCAGCCGCCGGCAGAGTCGCCACCGACCGCGAGCCGGGCCGGGTCGGCACCGATGGACTCCGCGTGCTCGACCACCCAGCGGTAGGCCGCGAGGCAGTCGTCGTACGCCGCGGGGAACGGCGCCTCGGGTGCGAGCCGGTAGTCGACCGCCAGCACCCGCACCCCGGACCGCTCGGCCAGGAACCGGCACGGGGCGTCGTGGGAGTCGAGATCGCCGTAGATCCAGCCCCCGCCGTGGAAGAACACCAGCAGCGGGCCGGGCGTCGGCGCCGCCGTCGGCACGTAGAGCCGGCCGGGGAGCGCGCCGATCGGCAGGTCGCGGACCGCCCCGATCGGCTGCCTGCCGCCGCTGAGGACGGCGTTGTAGAGGATCGACTCGCGGCCCTGCGGGATCGGCAGCGTCTCGGCGCCGACCTGCCGGGCGACCCGCTGGAGGCGGAGCATCAGCTGGAGGTCGGTGGCGAGCGTCTGGCCGTCGCGTACGACGCGCCGCCCCGCGAGGCGCCGCTGCACCCGCTCGGGGAGGGCCATCGAGGCGTTCAGGAGGCCCTTCTCGAGCAGGGTCCGAGCCGGGGTGAGGCGCTGCGCGAGGGTCACGAGCGCAACCTACCCGCCGGTAGCGCGAGGCGCACCGGGGTGTCCGGCAGGCGTCCGGCCAGGCGTGTCGTCGGGGGGGCGGTCAGGCGTGCCGTCAGGCGTTCACGGTCGCGACGAACACGTGCCGGCCGGCCCCGAGGGACTCCGAGCGGACCGTGAGGTCGATCGTGGTCTCGGTGCCGTCGCGGCGCAGGGCCGGCACGGTCACGGGCCGGTCCAGCAGCGGGGAGCGGCCGAGCGCGAGGTGCAGGGTGAAGCCGGCCAGGTGGGCCTGCCGATACCGCCAGGGGATGATCGCGACCAGGCGGCGGCCCACCAGCTCGGCCGGCTCGTCGTACCCCAGGATCTCCAGCGCGCTCCGGCTGATCGCGATGATCCCGTTGGTGTCGTCGGCCGCGATCAGGGCGAGCTCGGACGTGCTGACGGCATCGGGCGACCAGGTCATGGGCGACCGCGGCGGCGGCGGGGCCACGTCGCTCAGGTCCTCCCACGGGGTCGGACCGGCGCCGCCGCTCTGCGCCGCGACCTGCTGGACGATCCAGCGCCGGAAGGCCCGCAGCTCGGGCTGGGTGGGCGGGGTCAGCAGGCCGCCGGCGTCCGCGAGCGCCAGGGCTGCGTCGAGGGTCTCGTCGAGGACCCGGAAGTGCGGGAGCGAGTCGGCCGGCACGGGCATCACCTCGCGCGGGCTGGTGACCGCGGGCTCGACGGCGGCCGCCATCAGCTCGTCGACGTCCTCGCCGACGCCGGGGGACGGCAGGTGGTCGCGCATCAGGGCCAGCGCGTCGCTGGCGGCCGCGTGGGCCTGCAGCTCGTCGAGCTCGAGGTCGTCACCGATGCTGATCAGGAGGTACTCCCGCATCAGCGCCTCCGCCAGCTGGTGCCAGGCGACGTGCAGGAGCAGCGGCACGTTGAGCAGCTCGACCTGGACGGTGCCGTCGGGGGCCACCACCAGCGAGCTGGCGTCGTCGGGGACGTCGATGAGCGACATCTCGCCCTCGCGGTCGCCCACGCACAGCTCGAACCAGACGGTCTTGCCGTCGGTGTGCGGGTGCGCGCCCCAGCTGTCCACCATCCGCTGGAGCAGGCGCAGGCCGCGCCCGGTGCCGGCCAGGGTCGCGTTGTTGCGGGGCGAGGGCAGCTGCAGGCTGCCGTCGTCGACCTCGACCCGGAGACCCTCGGCGCCGACCCAGGCCCGCAGGCGGATCGCGGTGCCGGCGTGCACCAGCGCGTTCGTCACGACCTCGCTGACCAGCAGCTCGGCGGTCTCGACCAGGTCGTCGCGGCCGGCGCGGGACAGCTCGTCGCGAACGATCCGCCGGGCCTCGCCGACGCTCGCCGGGTGCGGACGCAGCATGCGATGCACACCGCGCTCGCTCTCCGTCACAAGGACGGTTCTACAGCATCCCGGGGCACCGCTCCGCGCGTCACCGTTCGTTCACCCGGCGGTGCCACACTGGGCGCATGACCCCGGAGACCGTCCCCAGCCCCGTGGTCGTCCCCCCGGACGACCACGCCGCGGGCACGTTCGACGTCGAGCCGCCGTACTCCCCCGACGACGCGGCCCTCGAGGCCGTCGAGAAGTACGACGACCGCTTCCTCGACCGCGAGCTCTCCTGGCTGAAGTTCAACCGGCGGGTCCTCGAGCTCGCCGAGGACCCCGACC
>JAOPYB010000074.1 GCA_025964835.1 Nocardioides sp.
TCGGGGGCGAGCTCGCCCAGCCACCACCGGAGCAACGCCCCGCACGCACCACCGACCGCCACCGCGGCGATCAGCCGCGGCGGGGGCGCTGGGGTCACGACACGCTGCTGCGTCTGCTGGTCACGGAGGAATCGTGCCACGCGAGAGGCTTCTCGCCGTTGTGCTGGCGGACGAACTCGCCGAGGAACCAGCGCTGGAACACCCGCTGCTCGGGTGTCCGGGCCAGCGAGAGCAGTCGCTCCTCACGACAGAACGCGTCGGCGAGGTCGAGGAGCTCGAGGAAGCGGCCGACCGTGGCGGCCCCGTCGCGGGCGATCGCGACGCGCAGGTCGGTGGTGTTCTTGTGGCTCCGGATGGCGTCGTCGATCTGGTAGGCGCCGATGCCCTCGCTGAGCTGGCGGTCGAGCGCGCCGAAGTGGTCGGAGAGGTTCTTCGCGAGGGGGTACTCGTCCTCGTGGGCCAGCGCCAGCAGCCGCACCTCGCGGCGGAGCTCGCGGTAGTGCATCTGGAAGCCGAAGAAGCTGCGCAGCGGGACGCCGCGGAGCTCGATCTCCAGCTGGCCCTCACCGGAGCGCGGGCGGCTCTCGGGCACGGGGAGGCCGGTGATCACGCCCTCGACACCCTCGTCGGCGGGCTCGCACGACGGGTCGAACCAGACGACCTTGCCGGCTTCCTCGATCTCCGCACCCCAGGCGGCCGAGCAGCGGGCGACGATCGAGAGACCGCGGCCGAACGTGACCAGCAGGTCCTCGAGGTCGTCGTCGTAGCCGGTCGAGGGCAGCATCGGCGGCTCGGAGGAGGCGTCGCTCACCTCCACCCGGGGATGCTCGCGGGTGCCGCGGACCCGGACCAGGATCGGGGCCTCGCCGTGGAGCAGCGCGTTGGTGACCAGCTCGGAGACACCCAGCTCGGCGCACTCCGCGAGGTCGTCGCGGCCCATGTCGTCGCACACGTCGCGGACCCAGCGGCGTGCATTCTGCACGCCGCGCGGTCCCGAGCCCACGGACAGGGCGGGCCTGCTGAGCGGCACGGTGGTCTCCACGGTGGTGGGCGTCATGGGCGATTCGTTCCCGGGCCGTGTACCCGCACCCCACCGCGACCAAACATTGAACATTCAAAAAGGTCTGGTCCGCGGCGCGTGGCAGGCGGCGCCCTGACCGACCAGACGCGGGGCCGGATTGGTCAAGCGAAGCGGTACGGCGGGAGAATGGGGGTACGGGGTCGGGCGTACGCGCGATCCGGATCCACCGCCACTCGAAAGGTTGCGACATGGCAGCCACGCAGGCAGCAGGGGACCGTCACCAAGTCGTGGTGATCGGCTCCGGCTTCGGAGGTCTCTTCGGCACCAAGGCGCTGCGGCGCGCCGACGTCGACGTGACGATGGTGGCCAGGACGACCCACCACCTCTTCCAGCCGCTGCTCTACCAGGTGGCCACCGGCATCCTCTCCGAGGGCGAGATCGCACCGCCCACCCGCGAGGTCCTGAGCTCCCAGGCCAACGCCCGGGTCCTGCTCGGCGAGGTGACCGCCGTCGACCTCGAGGCCCGGACCGTCACCCACCACGTCCTGGGCCGCGAGAACGTCACGTCGTACGACTCCCTGATCGTCGCCGCCGGCGCCGGCCAGTCCTACTTCGGCAACGACCAGTTCGCCGAGTACGCGCCCGGCATGAAGAGCATCGACGACGCCCTCGAGCTGCGCGGCCGGATCTTCGGCGCGTTCGAGATGGCCGAGCTGGGCGCCGCGCGCGGCGACAACGTCGACCACCTGCTGACCTTCGTGGTCGTCGGCGCCGGCCCCACCGGCGTCGAGATGGCGGGCCAGATCGCCGAGCTGGCGCACCGCACCCTGCGCCGCGACTTCCGCTCGATCAACACCCGCAGCGCCCGCGTCGTCCTCGTGGACGCCGCCCCGCAGGTGCTGCCGCCGTTCGGCGCCAAGCTCGGCGCCAAGGCGCAGAAGGAGCTCGAGGGTCTCGGCGTCGAGGTCCTCCTCGGCGCGATGGTGACCGACGTCGACGAGCGCGGCATCGAGATGAAGTACAAGGACGGCCGCGTCGAGCGGATCAACACCGTCACCAAGATCTGGGCGGCCGGTGTCCAGGCGAGCCCGCTCGGCCGGACCCTCTCCGAGCAGTCCGGCGCGCCCCTCGACCGGGCCGGCCGGATCAGCGTCAACCCCGACCTCACGCTCCCGGGCCACCCCGAGGTCTTCGTGGTCGGCGACATGATCAACCTCGACCACCTCCCGGGCGTCGCCCAGGTCGCGATCCAGGGCGCCAAGTACGCCGCCAAGGAGATCGAGGGACGCCTCAAGGGCAAGCCCGCCCAACCGCCCTTCAAGTACCGCGACAAGGGCTCGATGGCGATCATCAGCCGCTTCCGCGCGGTCGCGATGGTGGGCAAGCTCCGGCTCACGGGCGTGATCGCCTGGCTGATGTGGCTCGCGGTGCACCTCGTCTACATCACGGGCTTCAAGAATCGCGTGACGGCGGTGCTGCACTGGCTCATCTCGTTCCTCGGCCGCGGCCGCTCGGAGCGCACCACGACCGAGCAGCAGATCTTCGGCCGGACCGCCCTGGCCCGGCTCAAGCGCGGTGCGACCGACCTGGTCTCCGAGCCCGGGGCGTACGACGCCGCGCGGCAGATGCTGGAGACCACCCGGCGGGCGGAGCTCGAGTCGCAGGCGCTCGAGGAGGCCCGCCTCACCGACGCCGGCCAGCGCGGCCTCCCCGCCGCCGAGCGGGTCTGACCGGTCACTCGAAGCGGCTGGGCGCCGAGCGGTGCTCGGCCTGCTCCTGCTCCTGCTCCACGAACGCGGCGCGGGCCCACCGGGGCAGGATGAAGACGCCCTCGGCCTCGACGGTCACGCCCTCGTCGTCGGCGATGTGGCCGACGGCGTACGTCTTGATGCCCTCGACCCGGTCGATGTGCGCCTCGGCCGTCAGCGGGCCCAGCGGTGTGCCGCGGCGGTAGCGCAGGGTCAGGGTGCCGGTCATGCCCGGCTTGCCGCCGGCGCCGGCCGCCTCCCCGAGCATCTGATCGAGGAGCAGTGCGGACACCCCGCCGTGGACCAGCCCGGGCGGGCCCTCGTAGGCGGCGCCGAGCGTGAAGTCCGACCAGGCCCGCCCGCTGGGCTCGTGCTGGATGACCAGGGGCGGCGCGACCGCGTTGCGGGCGCCGACGACGGCATTCCCCCACGCGCGGCTGCGACCCGCCGAGCCGAACCGGACCCCGTAGGACCCCTCGATCTGGCGCTCACGCAGCCGCTTGGTGAGCGCCTCGACCTCGGCCTGCGCGACCCGGATGTCGTCGTCGTCGACCTCGGTGCGGATCACCGCGTCGACGAGCTCGCGCACGCTCTGGGCGAGCGGTCCGTAGAGCGCCTTCTGCCGGTCGATCTCCTCGACGGGGACTTCCTCGTGCACGTATCCAGCCACCCGCGGAGTCTAGAACGGGTTCCAGTTCAGGCCCGGCAGCCGGGTGGGCGATCCGGTCCTGCACTGGTGGAATGGGCCCATGACAGAGCTCGTGGTCCCCGACGTCCGCTGGCACGGGTCCTGGGCGGCCGCGATGCCCGAGTTCGGGGACGGCTACCCGCACGGGTCCGGGCTCGCTGACGACACCCCGACGTACGACGAGGCGGGCTGCGCGGCGTACGCCGCGTGGCTGCGCGCCGCGGTCGGTACGCCGATCCGCGAGGACTGGGTGCCCTGCTCGTTCTACTGGATGGCCGACGGCGACGAGATCGTCGGGTTCCTCGCGCTGCGGCACTCGCTGAGCGACTGGCTGCTCGAGGAGGGCGGCCACATCGGCTTCTCGGTGCGGCCCGCGCGGCGCCGGGAGGGGCACGCGGGCCAGGCCCTGGCGCTCGCGCTGCCGCGGGCCGCCGACCTGGGGCTGGACCGCGTGCTGCTCACCTGCGACGAGGACAACGACGGGTCGCGGCTGACCATCGAGCGCAACGGGGGCGTCTACGAGGACAGCCGCAACGGCAAGCGCCGCTACTGGATCGCGACCGGCTGAGCCCTCAGTCCGGCGCCGGGCGGTAGTGGCGCACGACCCGGGTGAACGCCACCGGGTCGACCATCGAGGCGTCGACCACGAACGGCGCCATGCTCCGGCGCTGGAAGAGCACCTTCCAGCCGCGGCTCCCGGGCTCGCCGACGATGTCGACCGGTGTGTGGCGGCTGGTCAGGTCGAACAGGTGGCGGCTGCCGCCGCGCAGGATCTCCAGCTGGCCGCCGCGCACGGTGAGCCGGGTGACCGCCGACCCCGCCCGGACCGCCCAGACGATGCCCGTGAGGAGTGCGAGGGCGGCCGCGATCCCGATACTGGGGCCGGTGCGGTCCTGCCAGGCGACGTACGCCGCCACCACGGTGGCCCCGAGCGCGACGAGCAGGACGAGGCCGACGACCCGCCGGGCGCCGGACCGCGGCGCGAACTCCACGACGTCCGCGACCGGAGCGGCGGTCGTGACCGGGCCGACGTCCCTCGGAGCGGCGACCGCGGGCAGCGGATCCCCGGTCACCGCCCCTCGGTCCGCGGTGCCTGTCACGGCCGCCGCACCCCCTTCGGCCACCCCCACGTGCGCACCCGAATCAGGTGGTGTGACCGGGCCGGTCCGCTCCGCCGCAAGCGCGGCGAGCACGGCCCGGGCCGCCTGGTTGTCCGATCGTTCCTCGGGCGGTTCGTCGACGACGGTTGTCGGTGCGGCGGCCAGCAGCTCCTCGGGGAGGACCCCCAGGTCGACGGAGGTGTCGACGAAGAGCGGGCTGTCGAGGGCAGCGTCCGCTGGCAGGCTGCCGGTCACGTCGGACTGCTCCTGGTCCCGGTGCGCGAGCCAGCGGTCGAACAGGTCGAAACCCGACTCGCCCGCCCGCTCCCGCTGCCCCTCACTCATGCCTGGAAAACTACGCCCGGGGCGGGTGGTTATGCGAGCCTCGCGAATGTCTGGTCCGGTCCGGTACCCGGCCCCTTTCCCGGGTGCATGCGGGACCGGCGCCCGGGGCACGGGGAGCCATGACAGATGTCCGAGCCCTTGTCCTGGTCTGCACCCTCAAGCCGTCACCCGCGAAGTCGAGCTCGATGCTCATCGGCACCCAGGTGCTGGACGAGCTGAAGGCGGCCGGCGCGACCGGCGAGGTGGTCCGCGTCGCCGACCACACGATCCGCTTCGGCGTCAGCACCGACGAGGGGGACGGCGACGAGTGGCCGGTCATCCGCGCCAAGATGCTGGACGCCGACGTCCTCGTGGTGGCGACCCCGATCTGGATGGGACAGCCGGCCTCCGTGTGCAAGATGGTGCTCGAGCGCCTCGACGCCGAGCTCGGCGAGAGCGACGACGAGGGGCGGATGCTCACGCACGGCAAGGTCGCGATGGTCGCGGTCGTGGGCAACGAGGACGGTGCGCACCACACGATCGCCGAGTGCCTCCAGGCCCTCAACGACGTCGGGTTCTCGGTCGCGGCCAACGCCGGCACCTACTGGGTGGGCGAGGCCATGCAGGCCACGGACTACCAGGACCTCGACCCCAGCCCGGAGAAGACCACGGCCACCACGAAGACGGCCGCGGCGTACGCCGTGCACCTCGCCCGCCTGCTGAAGGGCTCGCCCTTCCCGGCTGCGTGAAACCGTCGGCCGGTCCAGACCGCAGCACGTGATCCAGTGCAGATCCTGCGGCGTCAGGCCCGCTTCGCCCCAAGGCTTCCGGCCTGACGCGTGTGCGACGCGGAGCGGGTAGTGGCCTGTTTCACGTACTCACGGGTAGCCGTGTGGCGACGTTCTCATGTCCCTAGCGTGGCCACGTGCCCAGTCCGGAAGCCCGCGCCACGTGCGAGATCTGCCGGGCGGTCGTGCCCGATCCGCTGATGTACTTCCACCGCGCGTGGCACGAGGACGTGGACGAGCGGGCCAGCGCGTCCTGATCAGGTCGTGCCGGCGACCCCTCCCTTGGCTGGCGCGACCACGTGGGCGACATCGCGTTCGCCCACGGCCGACACCCCGTCACCCTTCGGTGTCGGGGTGTCGTGTTCCCCGGGCCCAGCGTCCGGGCAAGTGATGGCCGCAACCAGGGAGCCCACCAGGTCACCTGTTAGCTCCCGGGCCGACAGTCGTGGGTCCGGGAGTTTCCGATGTCCTGAGACATCACAAGGTGGGCCCCGTGGGACTCGAACCCACAACCAAGAGATTAAAAGTCTCCTGCTCTGCCAATTGAGCTAGGGGCCCGGGGCATCAGGGGATTGGTCGGGAGATCCCTCGGGATGACGACCGGGTGATCTTCCCACCCTGATCGCAGGGCAAGAGTCTAGAGTGGAGCCACGCGCCGACTGGCACTGCCGCAGTGGTCACCGGCAAACCGGCTAACCGGCACATCGGAGCGTTGCTCGGCCACGGAACCTCCAGGGAGCACCCTTGCCGTTGCTCCAGCAGGTCAGGCCACTGGGCCCTCGCGTGTGGGTGACCTTCCCTTCCGACAGTCACGGATCACGATCCCTGAGCCCGTAGGCCCTGCGCCTTCGGTGGCGCGCCGGGTCGGCGCCCTCGACTGGTTGAGGTACGTACCTGACCCTCGCGGCCTGTCGAGGGTCCACAACACCACGCGATGGGCTGCCAGCCGGGCCGGGTCGCTGGCCCGCGCCCTCGGTTGTGGTCCCGGGGCTCGGGCACGCCGTCGCAAACCCGGAGGTCCAGCAGCCATTGCTTGATCGTCAGCGCGCCGTCGACGGTCACGAGCATGGTGCTGACGTCGCCTGCCAGCAAGGGGACGCACCGGCTCGTCGCCCAGCAGGCTGCGGTCCCGCAGATGTGCGAACCTCATCCGCGGCGAGCAGCTTGGGTGGGCGAGTCCGGTGACGGGCCCTCAGTAGGTGGCCCGGCCGCCGGACAGATCGAACGTGAAGCCGGTCGTGAAGCTGCATGCCGGCGAAATCATCCAGGTCAGCATGGTGGACGCCTCGTCTGCCGTGCCGGTGCGCCCCATCGGTATCTTCGCCGTCATGTAGTCGACGACCTCCGGGGGCTGGGTGTCCAGGAACGGGGTGTGGATCACGGCCGGCGCCAGGGCGTTGATGGTGATTCCGTCCTGGGCGTACTCCTTGCCCTGCGCCTTGACCATCCCGATCAGGCCGGCCTTGGTGGCCGAGTAGCCGATCATGTTCGGGTTCCCCTCCTTGCCGGCGATCGAGGCGACCATCGCGATCCGTCCGTAGCGGTGCTCGAGCAGGTACGGCAAAACGGCGCGAGTGAGCGAGAAGGCGCCGCGCAGGTTGACCCGGTAAGTCGCATCGAGTTCGTCCTCATTGACCTCGTGGCTCCGGCGTCCCAGGGGTCCGGTGATCCCGGCGCAGTTCACCAGCGCGTGAATCCGGCCCCAGCGGTTGACGGCGTGCTCCATCAGGGCATCGACGCCGGCAGGGTCCGTCACGTCGGTGCGCCACGCGGACATGGAGTCGGACGCCGTGGCGGCCAACTGACGGATACCCTTTTCCTCGCGATCGGCGCAGACGACGTTCGCACCGGCCGACGCGAAATGCCTCGCGGCAGCTCGTCCGATTCCGGAGCCGGCCCCGACGACGATCACGGTGTGACCGGTGATGGAACCGGCTTCGGAACTCATCGCCTCACCTGCGCAGGAACGAACGTGTGCCGTTGGGCGCCCAACCCCTCGATGGTCAGCTCGACCACGTCGCCGGCCTCGAGGAACCGAGCCGGATCGAACCCGGAGCCAACGCCCGCCGGGGTGCCCGTGTTGATCACGTCCCCGGGCTGCAGCGCCATGAACTGGCTGACGTACCAGACCAGGTGACGGATCGAGAAGATCATGTCGCTGGTGTTCGACCGCTGCCGGATCTGGCCGTTGACCCGCAGTTCGAGGCCGAGGGCCTGCGGATCGGGCACCTCGTCGGCCGTGACGAACCAAGGGCCGAGAGGGTTGAACCCTTCGCAGTTCTTGCCCTTGTCCCACTGGCCGCCGCGCTCGAGCTGGAAGGCTCGCTCGGAGACGTCGTTGCTGATCGTGTAACCCGCTACGTGGCGCAGGGGGTCGTCGCTCTCGGCGAGGTACCGGGCCTCGCGCCCGATCACCACAGCCAGCTCGACCTCGTAGTCGGTCTTGACGCTGCCCGGCGGGATGGGGACGTCGTCGTGCGGGCCGTTGACCGTGTACGGCGCCTTCATGAACAAGATCGGCTCGTCCGGGACGCTCAATCCCGCCTCGGCAGCGTGCTCGCGGTAGTTCAGCCCGACGCAGACGACCTTGCCGGGGTCGGCGATCGGTGCACCGGTACGCACTGCGCCGCCGTCCAGGACCGGGAGGTCGGTCGCTTCCCCGATCGCGGACCTGAGGGCCGGCAGGCCCGAGGCGATGAGATCTGAGGTGATGTCAGGGACGAGGTCGCTGATGTCGACCAAGGTCCCGTCGGGTCGCAGGCAGGCTGCCACCTCCGATCCGGCGGGTCCGACGCGCAGAAGCTTCATGGTTTGGGTCCATTCCTTGTCGGTTCGCCGCGCCCGGTCAGCCGGCGGGGTAGAGGGTGCAGTCAAAAAGTTTCCGTGGAGGTGGTCGTCCGGGTCGCACTCGGTCACGGCGCGGACGAGCAGGCCGCCGTCCACGAACGCTCCCGCCACGAGGCGCCCGGCCGCCGACGTGCGCGCCGCGGGGCAGCGGGGCCCGTTGCTGCCGACCTGGAAGGCCCGCGGCTCACGGCCCGGTCGCAGCACGGTCTCCTCGTCGTCGAAGGCCAGCGCCGCGACCAGCGCTCCGTTGCTACCGTTCCCTCGGGAGATGGCGCTCGCGGGCGGGCACGAGGGGTGTTGGGCGACTGGGTGTCACATCCGGGCGTCCCCGGTCGCGGGCGTCCCATCAGGTCCGAGCCGTGCGGCGAGCAGGATCGCCTTGCGCACCAAGGGGCCCGCGATGCGGCGTCGGTAGCCGGACGTGGCCTCCTGATCGTCGAGGAACCGTTTCCCGGCCACGGGAACGAGTTCCAGTAGCTCGCGGATCGTCTCCTCGGAGGTGTCCGCGCCGACGATGGAGTGCTCGATCGTGGTCAGCCGGACCGGACGGTCGAACAGCGCGCTCACGGCTATTCGTGCATCGGTGACTTCCGCGCCCTCGGTGCGCAGTACCACCGAGACGGTCCCGACGGACAGGTCCATCCCACGTCGGCTGAGCTTGAGCGTGGCGCCGCTCCAGCCGGCTTGGCCGGCGAGATCGTGGGTGACCCGGGTGATCAGGTCGTTGGTGCCCAGGCCCTTCTCGATCACCTCGGTCGCCGGCACTTGGCGACCCCCGTGGAGGTGGACCGTGGCGTCGAGGGCCAGCAGCGCGGGCACCACGTCGGCATTGGGGAAGCCCGAGGCGAGGTTGCCGCCGAGTGTCGCTAGGGTCCGGACGCTGGGGCCGGCGGTGACGCTCGCGGCCATCGTCAACGCACGGTGAGCTCCGGTCACGGGCCCGCGCTCGACCCGGCGGAGGGTCGCGAGCGCCCCGACCGAGCCGTCGAGTACCTCGTCGTGGTCCCTGATTCGGTGCAGGCTGATCAGGTGGTCCGGCATCGGCTCGCCTTTTGCCGCGCGCCACATCAGGTACGTCGATCCGCCGCTCAATGCGGCGTCGACCGAGTGCTCGGCCATCAGATCGGCCGCTTCTTGCCAGGTCTCCGGCGTGTGGACCCATCTGCCCATGCGCCCCGCGTGCGTCTGGATCGTGAACATGGTGACCTCCTGGTCGCCTCGGCGTGAGGGTGGGCGTTGTCGGGACGTGCTGTGCAGCTGCGGTCAGAATCGGTTGAGTCGCCAGCCCCCGTCCACTGGCAGGACGGCACCATTGACCATGTCGAAGGGCGGGCCGCACAGGGAGGCCACCACCTCCGCGACCTCGGCTCGCGAGACCAGCCGTCCGGCCGGAGTGTGCCTGCGGGCCCGCTCGGCGAACGTCGGGTCGATGTCGGCGATGTCAGCGGCGCTCTCGTCTATCTGGCCCGGGGCGACGGCGTTGACCGTGATCTCCGGCCCGAGCTCCAGGGCGAGCGACTCGGTCAGCGTCCCGATCGCGTCCTTGACCAAACCGTAGACCGAGTGGTTGCGGACGTAGGCCGATCCGGCGGAGATGTTGACGATCCGCCCCCAGCCCCCGGCTCGCATGCCGGGGACGACCCGCTGCACAGCGCGCACAGTCGCGGTGAGATTTCCATCGACGACCGACGCGAAGTCGCGGTCGGCGATCAGGTGGAACGGCTCGATCGAGAACGGCCCGTGGTTGTTGACCAGGATCTCGACCGGTCCACCCAGTTTGTCGTGCGCCTCGTCGGCCATCGTGCTGACCGCATCCGGGTTCGAGAGGTCCGCCTTCACCGCATGGTGCCGGAGCCCGGTCTGCTCACCGAGCTCGGCAATGAGGGCATCAGCCGCGCCCTTCGACTCCCGATAGGTCACGACGACCGTGGCGCCACGTCGCGCCAGCGACCGGGCGATGTCCGCGCCCAGGTTGCGCGAGGACCCAGTGACAAGAGCCCGACGTCCGGCCAGCGTCTGGCTCGGCTGGCTGCTCATCGTGTTGTGCTCGCGAACTCGGCGCCGACGTCGCTGTAGGTGAAGCCCTCGACGATCGTTCCGTCGACGAGCGTGATGACGGACGTGACCAGGACAAGCGCCTCGTCCGAAGCCGCGGACCGTAGCTCGACGACCCCGCGGGTGCCGTCCTCGTTGAGGATGAGGGCGGTGACCTCGATCGGTCGGGGAGTCCCCGCGAGGACTGCCTCGACCACGCCCCACACAGCGTCGGGACCTTCGGCTGTCTCGCCGCCGAGCGGCGTCCACCACCGGACACCGGGGGCGAGCACGCCCGTCGTCGCCCCGGGGTCGCCGGCCAGCCACGCGGCGACGAGCGTCGTCACGGACTCGCGGGCCACGGTTTTGGCGTCCTGCATCTCGTCCACTCCTCAGACGGCAGCACGATGACGGGTTGTTCCGCCGTCGCCCGCCAAGGCTTGCACAAGAATCTGCCGAAGGCTAGTCTTTCGCAACGACGTTGCACATGTTGCAACGCGCAAGGAAGCTGTACTCAACCCCGGTCGTTGAGGACACGTCAGAGGAGATCGTCACATGAGCACTCTTCGTTTGAACGGTCGGGAGGTCGCGGTGGCCTCGGCGCCCACCACTCCGCTTCTCGACGTCCTGCGGGAGGAAGTCGGGGACCTGAGTCCCAAGCCGGGTTGTCGTGAGGGCCGGTGCGGAGCCTGCACCGTGCTGCTCGACGGCGAACCAGTCCTGAGTTGCCTGCTCCCGCTGGGGCGCGCGGTCGACGGCGAGGTGACCACGGTGGCCGGCGCTGGTGTCGAAGGCCCCGTGCAGGACGAGCTGACCGTGCGGGTCCAGGCTGCCTTCGCCCGGGCCGGCGCCGTCCAGTGCGGTATCTGCACGACCGGCATGATGCTCGCCACGTGGGCCTTGCTCACCGAGCACCCGCAGGCCACGAAGGAACAAACCCTCGAGGCGCTGGTGAACAACCTGTGCCGCTGCACCGGCTATCAGAAGATCGTCGAGGCCGTCGCCACGCTGGCCGCGAGCGGATCGGGTGAGATCGATGGCTGAGCCGTTCTTCCGTAGTGACGCACAGGCCAAGGTGCGTGCGAAGGCTGTCTACGGCGTCGACCTCGAGGCGCCGCGCATGCTGCTAGGGCAGGTCGTGCGATCCGACGTACCCCGTGGCCGGATCCTCAGCCTGGACGTCTCGGCCGCCGAGGCGATCCCAGGCGTCACCGTCATCACCGCCGCCGACCTCCCGGTGCCCAGGTACGGCATGGTCATCAGGGACCAACCGCCGCTGGCAAGTGAAAGGGTGCGCTTCTCCGGCGAGCCGCTCGCCGTCGTCGCGGCCCCCGACCAGGAGACCCTGGCGCGCGCCGTCGCGGCCGTGGTCATCGACATCGAGCCCGAGGCTGGTGTCTTCGACCTCGAGGAGGCCTACGGGCCGGGCGCTCTGCTCGTCCACTCCGAACTCGCCAGCTACGAGCTCAATTTCGACACCGAGCGCGACCGCAACGTCTGCGGTCTCACCAAGATCGAGGTCGGCGATGTCGACGCCGCCTTCGCGGACGCGGCCCTCGTGGTGGAGGGCTCCTACTCCACGCCCCGGGTGCACCAGGGGTACATCGAGCCCCGAGCCTGTCTCGCGACCGTGGACGACGGGGGAGGGTTCCACGTCGTGACGAGCACGCAGAACCCGTTCGGCGTTCGCGGCACGCTCTGCGCTGTGCTGGGCATGCCCGAGTCGCAGGTCCGGGTCACCGCCTCCACCGTGGGCGGCGGTTTCGGCGGCAAGCTCGACGTCACCTACGAGCACTTCGCGTGCCTGCTCGCCCGCAAGTCCGGGCGACCGGTGAAGATCGTCTGCTCGCGCGCGGAGGAGCTCGCCACTGCGAACCCGCGCGAGAACTCGGTGGTCCGAATCCGGAGCGCGATCGACGACAACGGCCGGATCGTCGGCCGCGATGTCGTGTGCCTTCTCGACGCGGGCGCCTACGCGCACGACACCCCGTTCATCGGCGCCGTTGCCTCGGTCCAGGGCACCGGGCCCTACCTGATCGAGAACGCCAGGTCCGCAGCGGTCTCGGTCTACACCAACACCCAACCGACCGGCGCCTACCGCGGGCCGTCCGGGCCCCAGATGGTGCTCGCGGTCGAGGCGCATATGGACGAGATCGCCCAGAAGCTCGGCGTGGACAGGGCCGAGCTGCGCAGGAGGCACTTCTTCCGTGACAGAGACGTCGCCCTCAACGGACAGGTGCTCGAGCGCCCGAGCGCGCAGCAGTGCCTCGACCGCGCCCTGGCTGCGATCGACTACGCCGCCCCACGCCCGCCGGGTCGCGCCGTGGGGTTTGCGTGCGCCTGGTGGACCACCACCGCCGGCGCCGCGGGGGCAACCGCGAGGCTCGAGGGCGACGGGACCATAGCGCTGATCACCGGCGGCACCGAGATCGGCTCCGGCGCGCTCGCGGCCGGCGTGGTGAGCTTGACGGCACGGGCTCTGGGTGTCCAAGAGAACGAGGTCCGGCTCGTCTCCACCGCAGACACGGCCACCGGCGCCTACGACTTCGGCGCCCAAGGAAGTCGCACCACCTTCAACATCGGCAATGCCGTCCTGGGTGCCTGCGACGAGATCCGGGACCAGATCTTCGAGGAGGCGGCGCATATGCTGGAGGCGTCCGCAGGTGACCTCGAGCTCGTCGCGGGCACCGTCAAGGTGCGCGGCGTCGAGGGCATGTCGGTGACCTTGCGAGACGTCGCTGCGGCAGCCCTGGGAACTAACGGCCCGATCCATGCGTCCTCGCGGTACGTCGCGCCACCGACCCCGTACGACGTCTCCTGCGTCGGCGCCCAGCATTTCTACCCGACCTTCAACTCTCCGAGCTTCCACTGCCACGCCGTCGAGGTCGAGGTGGACCCGGACACCGGTCATGTCGAGATCCTCAAGTACGTCGTGGCCCAAGACGTGGGCAAGGCGATCGTCCCGCCCGCTATCGAGGGCCAGATCCAGGGCGGCGTCCTGCAGGGCATTGGCATGGCCCTGTTCGAGGAGGAGCTCCTCCGTAACGGCGTGGTCAGCAACACCGGCTTCGACAGCTACAAATTGCCCACGATCATGGAGTCGACCACCGTGGAGTGCATCCTCATCGAGGAGCCCTCCACGGACGGACCCGACGGCGCCCGCGGAGTCGGCGAGCCGCCCATCATCCTCCCCGCCGCAGCGGTAGCGAACGCGGTCGCCGCAGCCACCGGCGCCGCCATGAATCACCTCCCCATGACGCCTGAGCTGGTGCTCCGGCACCTGGCCGCCGTCGAAAAGTCCCTCGGAACCAAGGTGTGAACCAGTGAACGTCACGAACAGCGTCACCCCAGTGGAAGTCATCGACGAGGAGACCGTCGCCGACCTGGCTCTGGGCGCCACCTTGCTCGGAACCGGCGGGGGCGGTGACCCGCGCGTCGGTGCCCTGATGGCCCAGGCGGCCATCCGCGAGCATGGGCCCGTCCGGGTGCTCTCCCCGGATGCAGTCGGCGACGACGGCCTGGTGGTCCCGGTCGCGATGATCGGCGCGCCCACGGTGATCCTGGAGCGGATCCCCGGCGGACACGAGCTCGACCTGGTGATGCGTGGCTTCGAGCACCTCCAGGACCGGCCCGTGATCGCGACGATGCCGATCGAGGCCGGCGGGATCAACTCGACGATCCCGCTGGTGCTGGCAGCCCGGCGCGGCATCCCCCTGGTCGACGCGGACGGGATGGGGCGAGCCTTCCCCGAGGTGCAGATGGTCACCCTCGGCGCTGGGGGCGTCCGGGCCTGGCCGCTGGTGCTTGCCGACGAGTCAGGCAACGTGGTCTCGATCTCGGATGCCTCCGACAACGCCGCGGCGGAGCGGCTGGCCAGGGCCGCGGTCGTCGCCATGGGCGGGTCGGCGGTCGTCGCCCACTACGCGCTCGACGGGCAGCAGCTGCGCGACTGGGCTGTTCCACACAGTGTCAGCCTCGCCATCGCGATCGGCAGGGCTCTCAAGCGGGCCCGGGCGGAGGGCTCCGACCCCGTGGAGGCGATCGGGCCCATCTGTGGTGCGCGCAGGTTGTTCACCGGTCAGGTCACCGAAGTCGCACGGACCACCCAGGCGGGCTTCGTCCGCGGGCAACTCTCCCTCAAGGGACTCGACGTGGACGCCGGACGGCACGCGGAGGTCGACTTCCAGAACGAGAACCTGATCCTCCGGTCCGAGGGCGCCGTTCTCGCGGCGGTTCCGGACCTGATCAGCCTGGTCGAGGCGGAGAGCGGGCAGCCGCTCACCACCGAAGGGATGCGGTACGGCATCCGCGTGCACGTGCTGGGGATCCCGTCCTCGCCTATCTGGTGGCGCCCCGAAGCGCTGCCCCTCGTCGAGCCACGGGCCTTCGGCTACGACATCGACCCGATCCGTATGGAGGACTCACGATGACCGTCCGCGTTGGTATCGACGTCGGTGGCACGAACACCGATGCGGTTCTGCTCGACGATCACCACACGATCTTGGCCTCGGTCAAGAAGCCCACGACCGACGACATCGAGTCCGGTGTTCGCGCGGCCCTCGTGGCGGTTCTCGAAGGTCACGACCCAGCCATGGTGAAGCTGGCCATGCTGGGCACCACCCAGTGCACCAATGCGATCGTCGAGCGCCGCGGTCTGCGCCGGGTTGGGGTCCTGCGTATCGGCGCTCCCGCCACGACGGCCATCCCGCCCCTTGCCGACTGGCCCGCGGAGCTGCGCGACGTGGTGCTGGCGGATGCCCGCGTCATCCGCGGGGGCCACCACTTCGACGGGCGTGAGATCGCGCCGCTCGATCGGGACGCGGTACGGCGGGCTGCACTCGACTGGCACGGCACGGTCGAGGCCGTCGCCGTCTCCAGCGTCTTCTCGCCCGCCAGTCCGGTCCACGAGGAGGAGGCCGCCGCCATCCTGAGCGAGGTCCTGGACGTACCGATCTCGATCAGCTCCCGGATCGGTTCCATCGGGCTCCTCGAACGCGAGAACGCCACCGTCATGAACGCGGCGCTGACCGGTGTGGCCCAACGGGCGACCCGCGGTTTCGTGCTGGCACTGCAGTCCGTCGGCGTGTTGGCGACGCCGTACCTGAGCCAGAACGACGGAACCCTGATGACCCTCGCGCGTGCTGCCGAGTATCCGGTGCTCACCGTAGCCTCCGGGCCGACGAACAGCCTTCGCGGAGGAGCGCTGCTCTCCGGCCGGAGCGACGCCATCGTCATCGACGTCGGTGGCACCACCGCCGACCTCGGCGCGTTGCGCGGTGGCTTTCCCCGGGAGTCCGGGGTGGCAGTCGACATTGGCGGTGTGCTGACCAACTTCCGGATGCCGGACCTGGTCTCGGTCGCACTCGGCGGGGGCACCGTCGTACGTCGGACCGGGAGCGGCGTGCAACTCGGGCCCGACAGCGTAGGCCACGACATCACCCGCAAGGCACTCTGCTTCGGCGGCGACACCCTGACCCTGACCGACGTGGCCGTCCTCGGTGGACTGTCCCTCGGCGACCGCAGCGCGGTGAGGGACAAGCTCGATGACCACGCCGCCGCCGAGGTGCGAGCCGTCGCTCAGCAGCTGCTCGGACACGCGCTCGACCGGATGCGCACCAGTGCAGACCCGGTCACGGTCGTGGCCGTCGGAGGCGGCTCCTTCCTGGTGCCCGACGATCTCGACGGCGCGTCCGAGGTGCTCCGCCCGCCGCACCACGAGGTCGCCAACGCCGTCGGCGCCGCGATCGCGGAGGTCAGCGGCGAGGTGGACCGGATCTTCCGGCTGGAGGGAAGCTCCCGGGCCGAGGTGCTCGAAGGGGCCCGGATCGAAGCGCGGCAGCGTGCGGTCGAGGCCGGTGCTGACGAGACCGAGGTCCGCGACCTGGACCTGGAGGAAATCCAGCTCGCCTATCTCCCCGGCGACGCAGTGCGCATCCGGGCCCGCGCCGCCGGCCCGCTCTCGCGACACGAGCTTCTCCCCGCTGGTATCGAGAGCGCGGTGACCCATGGCTGAGGCGTCGTACGACGTCGTCGGCGTCGGCGAGGTGATGGGTCTGCTCGACCCCGATTCCAGCGGTCCGCTCGAGGACGTGGACGGGTTCGCTCTCCGCATCGCCGGAGCCGAGGGGAACGTGCTGATCAACCTGGCGCACCTCGGTCACACGACCGCATTCATCTCGGCGGTCGGGGCAGACCCCGTGGGCCGGCTGGTGACCCGCACTCTCGCCGAGCAGGGCGTGAACGTCGACCACGTGTACGTCGACGACAGCGCCGGGACGGGGGTGTTCTTCAAGGAACGCCTCGGTGGCGAGGATCGGCGCGTCTACTACTACCGGGAAGGCTCCGCCGCGTCGCGCCTCGGTCCGGGCAAGGTCGATCTGAAGAAGCTCGGGGTGCCGAAGGTGCTGACCCTGTCCGGGGTCACTCTGGGACTGGGCGACGGAACCGGGATCTCCGCTCTCGCCCGCAGCGTGCTGGACTGGGCGGCGGCGGGGCGGTGCCAGGTCGTTTTCGATCCGAACCTGCGGCCGTCGCTGTGGGACGGCGCCAGGGCCGTGGAGGAATTCGCAGAGCTGCTGCCCAAGATCGACGTCCTCCTGGCCGGCCGCGAGGAGCTGGCGGCACTGGTCCCGGGCACGGATCCAGCCGCCGCCGCTGATCGGCTGTGCGAGGCCGGCCTTGTGGCTGTCGTCGTCAAGGACGGCGCCAAGGGTGCTGTTGTCCACGAGGACGGCCGGGTCACCACCCTCCGGCCCTATCCCGTCGATGACGTTGTCGACCCGGTCGGGGCCGGGGACGCCTTTGCTGCCGGTGTGATCAGCGGATTGCTGCACGGGTGGCCGGTGCACGAGGGCGCCAAGGTGGGCGCGGTGCTGGGTGCGCGAGCGGTGACGATCCCCGGCGACTGGGCACCCAAGACGGTGGACAACGCCGGGACTCTTCTCGAGCAGTACAACACCGCGTTCGGCCTGGTGGGGGAACGGGCATGAGGGACACCAAAGCGACCGTCGAGGCACTGTACGAGGCATTCCTGGCCGGTGATGCCGAGGGCATGCTCGCGGTGATGGACGAGGACGTCGAGGTGAGCTTCCTCGGGCAGGTCCAGCTGCACGGCAAAGACGAGGCCCGGCGCTTCTTCGAGTTCGCCAGCACGTTGCTCGCCGACGTCGACTTCGCCCTGGAGGAGGTCGTGGTGGAGGACGATGTCGCCGCGGGCATCTGGCGAGAGACGGCGACCACGACGGCGGGCGAGCCCTGGCAGAACCACGGCGTCGATCTCATCCACGTTCGCGACGGCAAGGTCGTGGCGCTCCACGAAAACAGTGACGTCCGCAAGGTCTACCAGCACTTTCCGAGATACCAACCCAGCTGAGCGAGCTCGGGTGACACACAACAGCGACAGGAGAACAGCAATGGTTGCCCAATCGGTGGGTCTGGTCCTAGGCAGCGAGATCGCGCCCGACGAGATCCGGCCCATGGCTCTCGAGGCGGAGACGGCCGGCTTCGGTGAGATCTGGCTCTCCGAAGACTGCTTCTTCAGCGGCGGCATCTCCGGCGCCGCGATCGCGCTGGGAGCCACCGAGAGGATCCCGGTCGGCATCGGGGTGGTCTCCGCCGTGACGCGTCATCCCGCCGTGCTGGCGATGGAGCTGGCGACCCTCGACCGGGCCTTCCCCGGCCGGCTGATGCCGGCGGTCGGGCTCGGCGTCCCGGCCTGGCTCGGCCAGATGGGGCTGAAACCGGCCTCCGGCCTGGGCGCGGTGCGCGACTGCGTGACCATGCTCGGCACGCTGCTGGAGGGCGGCACCATCCAGTCCAACGCCACTTTCCACGCCGAAGACGTCCGACTCGTGCACGCCCCGAAGGGCAGCCTGCCGGTGCAGATGGGCGTGGCCGGTCCGAAGATGCTCCAGCTCTCCGGCGAGGTCTCCGGCGGCACCCTGCTCTCGGTGCTTGCCAGCGTGGAGTACGTGCGCTGGGCCCGGGCCCAGATCGACGAGGGTCGCAACCGCGCCGGGCGTTCGCAAGTACCGCACCGGATCACCACGTTCGCGCTCTGCGCCGTCGACGAGGACGGGCCCCGAGCGAAGGCCGCGGCGAAGAAGGCGGTCGCCTTCTACCTCGCCGCAGGCGGTCCCAACGCGATCACGGACGCCTACGGGATCAGCGACGAACTGCGGGCCCTGCTCGCCGTCGGCGGCCCGGAGCACGTCGAGCGTGAGATGCCCGGCCAGTGGGTGGAAGACCTGGCCGTGGCCGGCACCGCGGGCGAGTGCACGGCCAAAGTTCGGGCGCTGCTCGATGCCGGCTGCGACGCCGTCGCGCTGTTCCCCACGCCAGCAATGAATGCGCCAGCGACCGTGGCTGCGCTCGCCGCTCACGTACTTCCTCACTTCGCCGACCCGGACGAGAACAAGGAGTGGGCCAGATGATGAACCGTCCTGCCGAGCGCATCCGGCTGATGCGTCGATCCGGCATCAGGGAGATCGCGGATCTGGCGGCCGGCCGGGCCGACGTTCTGCACCTCGAGATGGGTCAGCCCGACTTCCCGACGCCGGCGCATATCGTCGAGGCCGGTTGCGAGGCGGCACTGGGCGGGTTCACGACGTACACGGCGAACAAGGGTCTCTTGGAGGTTCGCGAGAGCATTGCGGTCAAACTCCAGCGCACCAACGGCATCACTGCGTCAGCCAAGGACATCGTCATCACGGCCGGAGCAGTCAACGCGCTGGCCGAGACCCTGGCCACCCTTGTCTCCCCGGGGGACGTCATCTTGATCCCGGACCCGGGCTGGCCGAACTACCAGATGATGGCCGACGTCCTTTCGGTGCATGCGGTTCACTACCCGCTGGTCGCCGAGGCCTGCTACGAGCCCGACCTCGACCGCCTGGACGAGCTCGCCCGCTCCTCGGGCGCCAAGGTACTGATGATCAACACCCCGGGAAACCCCACCGGTGCGGTCTTCTCCGGCGAGATGACCGAGCGACTGGTCGAGCTCGCCGCGAGGCACGGCATGTACCTCCTCTCCGACGAGTGCTACGAACAGATCGTCTTCGAGGGTGAGCACGTCAGCCCGGCCTCGCTGGACGGCGCCGACCACGTCCTCAGCGTCTTCAGCATGTCCAAGAGCTATGCCATGACCGGCTGGCGGATGGGCTACGTGACCGGTCCCAGCGACGTGATCGAGCTTGTCGCCAAAGTGCAGGAGCCGCTGCTCAGCTGCGCGACCTCGATCTCGCAGAAAGCCGGACAGGCGGCGCTCGAGGGCGAGCAGACGTGCGTCGAGGAGATGACTGAGTCCTACCGGCTCCGCCGGGACATGGTGGTCGACATCCTCCGCGAGAGTGGACTGCTGATCTCAGTGCCCCGCGGTGCCTTTTACGTCATGGCCGACGTGTCGGCGGCGGGGCGGGACTCCTACGCGTTCGCTCGCCGGCTGGTCGAGGAGCGCGGCGTCGCGGTCGCCCCCGGCGAGACGTTCGGGCCCTCCGGGGCGGGCAAGGTCCGCCTCTCCCTGGCCACGGCGGCACCGGAGCTCCGTGAGGGCGCGGAGCGCATGGTCCGAGCGGTCGCCGACTGGTCCGGGGTGTGAACGCCGAGGCGCACGTCCGTGCGGGCCGGCTGATCGCGATCATCCGGGTGCCATCGCTGACCCGCGAGTCCGCCGCGGCGCTGACGTCGGTCCTGGTGGGGGAGGGTGTCCGTGCCCTGGAGTTCACGCTGACCAGCGACGGGGCCCTGGACGCGATCAGCGCGGCGAGGGAGGTCGCCGGTGACCGGGCGGCTGTTGGTGCAGGCACGGTGCTCCACGAGCAACAGGTGCAGTCGGTGGCAGACGCCGGTGGGCAGTTCATCGTCTCCCCGAACGTGTCGCCACCGGTCATCAGGCGCACCAACGAGCTGGGCCTGGTGCCCCTGCCCGGCGCGTTCACCCCGACCGAGGTCCAGCTCGCCGTGGACAGTGGTGCTCCCCTGGTCAAGCTCTTCCCGGCCCAGCCGGCCGGCCTGTCCTACTTCCGATCGCTGCGGGGCCCGCTGGACAAGGTCTCGTTCGTGCCGACGGGCGGGGTCGGTATCGATGACATCGAACCGTTCCTGTCGGCGGGGGCCGTCGCGGTGGCCCTGGGGTCATCTCTGGTGAGCTCCGTTGATGACCTCGACGGGCTGCGCATTCGCGCACAGGCTGCCGTGAGGGCCGCGCAATCGCTCAGTTCCCCCCGCCCGACCTGTTGACACCCAAACCCCCGAGCCACATACTCTTACAACGCCGTTGCAGATGGTGCAACACTTCATCCGGAGGTACGCATGACTTGGAAGGCCGTGAAAGGAAGGCAGGTGACGTTCCTCGCCCTTGCGGTGAGCAGCGCCCTGCTGGTCGGTTGCTCGACCAACCCGAACCCGCAGAGCTCAGGAGGCGGGGCTGTCGACCGCGAGGCGGTCATCAACGTCGCCCTCGGCTCTGACGTCGACCTGCTCGACCCCCACCAGTTCCGCACCGATGCCGCCTACGTCGTCACCGCGAACGTGTACGAGCCCCTGATCCGGCAGAAGTACGAGGAGAAGGACGGAGTCCTCCAGGGCACGGACGAGTACGAGGGCGCTCTGGCGAAGAGCTGGACGGTCAGCGAGGACGGCAAGACAGTCGAGTTCAAGCTGCGCCCCGGTTCCACGTTCGCCGACGGCACCCCAGTGACTTCGGCCGACGTGAAGTACACCTTCGAGCGTGCCTTGCTCGGCCCCGGCTACATCACGGCGCTGCTGCCGTTCATCGGCATCGAGAAGGCCGACCAGATCGAGACGCCGGACGCGAGCACGGTCGTGCTGCACCCCTCCTTCAAGAGCCCGTTGTTCGAGCGCTTCATGACCTTCCAGGTCTTCGGCGCGATCAACTCCACGGTCGCCAAGTCGCACGCCACCACGGACGACCCGTGGTCGACCGCCTGGTTCAAGGACAATGTCACCGCATCCGGGGGCTATGACGTCGACAGCCTCGAACGCGGTCAGGAGACCATGCTGAAGCCGAACGCGGGCTTCTGGGACCAGAGTTCGGTGAGCAACGCCGGCGTCCGGCTGCTTTCGGTGCCGGACCCCGACCAGCGTGCGTTGCTGTTGCAGAGCGGTGACATCGACGTCGCCGACAGCCTGCCGCCGCGGCTGATCTCGCAGCTCGAGAAGGACCCGTCGCTGAAGATCAACCGGGTGCCGTCCAGCCGCATCACGTATCTCGGGATGAACAACGCGGTCGCCCCGTTCGACGACAAGCTGATCCGCCAGGCGATCTCCTACGCGATCCCCTACCAGGACATCATCGACAAGGTGCAGTACGGGTACGCCTCGCTGGCCAAGGGCCCGGTCCCCCCGGCCATGGGCACGTCCGCGGGTGAGGAGCTGTGGCCCTACGCGACGAACCTTGACAAGGCCAAGGACCTGATGAAGCAAGCCGGCAGCACGGGCTTCGAGACCGAGCTCGCGGTGCGCCAGGCTCAACCGCAGGATGTGGAGGCGGCGGTGTTCATCCAGGACGCCCTACGCGAGATCGGTGTCAAGGTGACGATCGCGCGCCTGCCGGACGCGGTCTACTACCAGCGCATGAACGAGCACAGCATGTCCATGTTCCTGCACGACTGGTTCTCGTGGGGTGAGGACCCGTTCTTCCAGATGAGCTTCCTGCTGAAGTCGGGCCAGTTCACCAACTACGCCAATTACAGCAACAAGGATCTCGACGCCCTGATCGACAAGGGCACCTTCGAGCTGGACGCTGACAAGCGGGCCGAGATCTCCCGCCAGGCGCAGGAGCTGGCCATCAACGACGCGCCGTGGGCTTTCCTCTACTCCGCCGACTACATCGTGGCGACGCGGAACAACATCAGCGGCGTGACCCGGCCTTACGACCAGACCTTGCGCTTCGAGTACCTGCAGAAGAGCAAGTAGGCCTCGTCCGGGCCCGCTCGGGCGGGCCCGGACCTCGTCGGCAATCGGCACCGCAAGCAAGACGTTCGGAGGGGTAGGCATGACGCGGTTCTTGGCCCGTCGACTGGTGACTACGGCGCTGACGCTGCTGGGCATCGTTGTGGTGGTTTTCTTCGTGGTCCGGGTGCTTCCCGGCGACGCCGCCGTGCTGCGTGCCGGACCCTATGCCGACGCCGAACGGCTGGCGCAGGTCCGGGCTGACTACGGCCTGGACAAGCCGCTGTACGAGCAGTTCCTCTCCTACATGGGGGGCATCTTCCACGGCGATCTCGGCACCTCGACGGTCTCCGGTGGGTCCGTGGCCTCCGAGCTCTTCTCGCGCCTCCCCGCGTCGCTGGAGATCGGTTTGTACGCCGTCCTGCTCGCGTGCCTGATCGGAATCCCGATGGGTGTCCTAGCAGCTGCCCACCGCGGCGGGTGGCTGGACCGGATCGTGCGCCTCGGCGTGATCGCCGCGTCTTCGATGGCCATGTTCTGGCTGGGCCTGCTGCTGATCTACTTCTTCTTCTACCGCCTCGGTTGGTTCCCGGCACCGATCGCCCGGCTCCCGGCCGACGTCGGTCCGCCGCGGCACGTGACTGGCCTGTACACCCTGGACGCACTGCTGACCGGACAGGCCGGGCTCGCCTGGACCGTGGCACGTTCGCTGATGCTCCCCGTGTTGACCCTGACCGTCGCCCTGGTGGCGCCGGTCATGAAGATCGTCCGGCAGTCGATGATCGAGACGCTCGGCTCGGACTACGTCCGGACGGCGCGGGCGATGGGCGTGCCGGAGCGCCATATCCTGATGCGCGACGGTCTGCGAAACGCCTTGCTCCCAGTCGTCACCGCGATCGGGATCGTGTTTGGCTACATGCTCGGCGGCAACATCATCGTCGAGACCCTGTTCGCGTGGCCGGGCATCGGCCGCTATGCCTACCAGTCGATTCAGAACAACGACCTGGAGGCGTTGCAAGGATTCGTCATCCTCGTGGGCGTGATGTATGTCCTCCTCAACGTCGTCATCGACATCTGTTACAGGCTGATCGACCCCAGAATCAGTGTCGGGGGGAAGGCGCGTTCATGAGTGCTGAAGCAGCCGCCGTGACCGGCACGACCGCGTCACGCACGAACCTCCGGAGCCTCTGGGGCGTCGTCAGGGAGCACCCGATGGCAACCGTCGGCGTGCTCCTGCTGGTCCTCTTCGCACTGGCTGCCCTGTTGGGGCCACTGTTCGTGGGCGATCCGCTGAAGACCAACCCCGCACACGCCCTGGAGGCGCCGAGCGGGCACCGCCTCTTCGGAACCGACCGCTACGGACGCGACGTGTTCACCCGGGCCGTGGTCGCGGCCCGTCTCGATCTTGTGGTCGGCATCGTGATCGCGGGCCTGGCGACAGCCGTAGGATCCCTGATCGGTGTGGCCGCCGGCTACTTCGGGGGCGCGTTCGACGAGATCGTGATGCGGGTCACCGACATCGTGCTCGCCTTCCCCGGCTTCGTCCTGGCGCTGATCCTGGTCGCTGTCCTCGGCGACAGCGTTCCGAACGTCGTGGTCGCGGTGGCGATCGCCTATACCCCGTACTTCATCCGGTTGACCCGGGCGCGCGCTCTGGCGGAGCGGGAACGCGAGTACGTCGACGCCGCTGCCTTGGCTGGGAACCGGCGTTGGCAAATCGCCTACCGCCACGTGCTCCCGAACAGCCTGTCGCCGGCCTTCACCCAGGCAGCCCTGGTGGCCGGATGGGCCGTCCTCGACGTAGCCGGCCTGGCATTCCTCGGCATCGGCATCCAGCCGCCAAGGGCCGAGTGGGGCGTGATGGTCGCGGAAGGCGCCAACGACTTCCTGACCGGGGCGTGGTGGACTGCCCTGTTCCCGGGTGCCCTGATCGTTCTGCTGGCGATGGGCTTCCAGCTCATCGGTGACGACCTGCAAGGAGGAGAGAAGTGAGTCTCCTAGACGTCCGTGGCCTCAGCCTCGGCATCGCGGGCAGGGAGGAACTGCTGCGCGACGTGAACCTCACGCTCGAGGCAGGCGAGGTCATGGGCATCGTGGGTGAGTCGGGGTCCGGCAAGACCATGACGGCTCTGGCGCTGCTGGGTCTGCTGCCGCCGTCGATGGAGATCCGAAGCGGAACCGCGACCGTCGAGGGCCGCACGGTCCTCGAAGCCGGTGCCCGGCGCGTACATCGTGCCTCCGGCGACATGACGATGATCTTTCAGAACCCACGTGGCGCCCTCAACCCGACGATGCGCGTCGGGGCGCAGGTTGGCCGGGTGCTCAGGGTGGTGCGGGGGAAGACCCGCGCCGAGGCCGCCGCCGAAGCCGTGGCGCTGCTGCGCCGTGTCGGTATTTCCGGTGCTGAGCGGGTCGCCAAGGCGTACCCGCACCAGCTCTCCGGCGGCATGTGCCAGCGCGTGGTGATCGCGATGGCGCTGGCCTACCGGCCGAGGGTTCTGATCGCCGATGAGCCGACGACCGGTCTCGATGTCACGGTCCAGGCGCAGATCTTCGAGCTGCTGCGTGAGCTGGTCGACGAGACCGGTTGCGGGGTGCTGTTCATCACCCATGACCTGGCCGCAGTCGCGGACATGTGCGACCGGGTCTCGGTCTTGTACGGCGGACAGCTGATGGAGACCGCGACCACCGTGGAGATGTTCGAGCAGCCGAAGCACCCGTACACCCAGTTCCTGCTGGAGTCGCTGAAGCCCGAGGATCAGCAGGGCGAGGTCCAAGCTGCCGACGCGGGCGTGGACTTCTCGTTGCCCGGCTGCCGGTTCGCGCACCGGTGCCCGCATGTCTTCGACCGGTGCGCGGCGTTCCCGCCGCTTGTCGAGACCAACGACAAACACCTCTACTCGTGCTTCTTGGGACAGGAGAAGAGCCTTGACGCTGCTCAGTGTTCGCGGTCTGTATAAGACGTATGGCTCCGGGGCCTCGTCGCTCCCTGCGGTCCGCGGCGTGGATCTGGAGCTCGGCCGAGGGGAGACGCTCGCTCTCGTCGGGGAGTCGGGTTGCGGCAAGTCTTCGACAGCCCGGGTCGTCGTGGGGCTGGCGCGGCCCACTAGCGGCTCCGTTCTACTCAACGGCGAGAACCTCCACGAGCGTCTGCACGACCGCACGGTGCGGCGCCAGGCCCAAATGGTCTTCCAGCACCCGGACCAGTCGCTGAACCCACACTTCACCGTCGGCCGGACGATCGCGGAGCCCGCCAGGCTGCTGGACGACGGGGGCAAGGGTGACGTCGAGGCTCGCGTGGTCGAGGCTCTGCGCACGGTCGGCCTCGGTCCCGAGTACCTCAAGCGGCGCTCTCGTGAGCTGTCCGGAGGCCAGCAGCAGCGTGTGGCGATCGCTCGTGCCCTGATCTGCGACCCCGAGCTTGTTGTCCTCGATGAGCCCACCGCCAGCCTCGATCAGTCGGTGCGCTCGCGGGTGGTTGCCCTGCTCCGGCAGCTGCAGAGCGAGCGCCAGGTCGGTTACCTGTTCATCAGTCACGACCTGACCACAGTCCGGCGGCTCGCCGACCGGGTGGCTGTCATGTACCTGGGCCGAATCGTCGAGATCGCACCCACCGAGGAGCTCTTCGAGGATCCGCAGCACCCCTATACCAAGGCTCTGCTGGCGGCAGCCCCGATCGCGGACCCGCGACGGCGCAACAAGGTCGTCCCGCTGGCTGGTGAAACCCCCAGTCCTGCCCGGCTTCCGGTCGGGTGCGCGTTCCAGGACCGTTGCCCCCTGGTCCATGACGTCTGCCGGACCCACCAGCCGCTGCTCGAGCCGTCGTCCAGGCTCCACGACGTGGAATGCTTTGCCGTACCGACGCCGGCGGCGCTGGCGGGCGTCCAGTCCGGGGAGCGGTGAACCCGATGACCTCGCATCTCCCGGAAACCCTTTCAACGGTAGGGTGGATGCGCCGCCGAGGGAGGTTTGACCGTTGAGCCAAAGTGTTGAGCGAGCACTCGTCCTGATCGAGGAGCTTGCCGGCGGTCCCAAGCGCCTGGGTGACCTCGCCGAGGTGCTCGGCACGCACAAGTCGACCGTCTTGAGAACGTTACAGACGCTGGAGAAGCACGGCTGGGTACGGCGCGAGGGAGAGATCCCGGTCTTCAGGCTCGGCCTGCGGGTGGTCGAGCTCTCCGGGGCGGTCCTCGAAGATCTCGACATCCGCAAGGTCGCCCGCCCACAGCTCGCTCGACTCGGCGCGGCGACCGGCGAGACGGTGCATCTGGGCGTCATAGACGGCTCGGAGATGGTCTACCTGGACAAGGTGGAAAGCGTGCACCCGGTCCGGATGTACTCCCGGATCGGCGCCCGGGCGCAGTTGCACTGCACCGGCGTAGGCAAGGTCCTGTTGGCTTTCACCCCGGTCGAGGACTGGCCCGAGATGGGACTCCAGCAGTTCACCGCTCGTACTCTCGTGACGCGCGAGGACCTCGTCGCTGCCACCGCGGACATCCGACGCCGAGGCTGGGGCTGGGACGAGCAGGAGCACGAAGAGACCGTGCGGTGTATCGCCGCGCCGGTACTCGGGCCGCATGGCGAGGTCCTGGCCGCGGTCAGCCTGTCGGTTCCGACCAGCCGGCTGAGCACCAAGCAGCTGCGCGAGCACGTGCCGCTACTCCTGGACGTGGCCAAGCAGATCAGTGCGGGCCTGGGTGGAAGCCCGCTGACTCTCGCGGCCTCGCGGGAGTAGGCAACACGGCCGACACGGCCTCGAGCGCCCTCACCGATCGGCCATGATCTGGCCGGCCGGGCCGGCTCGGCGAGAGGGGGCGGTGCCCTGCCCGGCCCGCCTGACAAGCGCCCGGAGGCCGGGGCAGGACGTGGGTCAGTCGTTCGGGAGCCAGATCGACGTCGAACGGGCGCCGGTCCGCATTCGCTGCTCGGCCAGGCGGTCCGCCGCAACGGACGGCTGCACGCCCTGCACGGCAGCGGCCTGGAGCACGTCGAGAGTGGTGTCGAAGATGCCATTGGCTCGCAGCGCGGCCCGGTCGAAGTCGAAGCCGGCGAGCTCGTCGGCGACCTGAATCAGTCCGCCGGCGTTGACGAGGTAGTCGGGCGCGTAGGTGATGCCCTTCTCCTCCAGCAGCTTCTCGATGCCGGGGACGGCGAGCTGGTTGTTCGCGGCCCCGCAGATGATCTCTGCCGTGAGGACGTCCACGACCTCCTCGTCGACGGCACCACCGAGGGCACACGGCGCGTAGATGTCCAACGGCTCCCGCACCAGTGCCGCGCTGTCCTGGACGAAGCGCACCCCTGGGCGGGCCTGTCGCAAGTACTCGAGCGCCTCGGTGCTGACGTCGGTCACGACGATCTCGGCACCTTCCTCGGCGAGGTAGGAGATCAGCTGGCGACCGACCTTGCCGGCACCGGCGACGCCGACACGCTTCCCCGTGAGTGCGACGTCGCCCCAGACGTGCTGGGCGCAGGCACGCATCCCTTGGTACACCCCCAGGGCGGTGAGCAGGGAGGAGTCCCCGGCGCCGCCGTGCTCGACGGAGCGCCCGGTCACAAAGCGCGACTCCTCGGCGATGACGTCCATGTCGCGGCTGAAGGTGCCGACGTCGCAGGCCGTGTAGTACCGGCCTGCCAGCGACTGAACGAAGCGTCCGTAGGCTCGCAGCAAGTCGTCGGACTTCACCTGGGCGGGGTCGCCGATGATGACGGCCTTGCCGCCGCCCAGCTCGAGTCCAGCTAACGCGGCCTTGTAGGCCATTCCCTCGGAGAGCTTCAGAACGTCGTCGAGGGCGTCCTGCTCCGAGGCGTACGGGTAGAACCGGGTGCCACCGAGCGCGGGACCGAGAGCCGTGGAGTAGATGGCGATGATCGCCTTGAGGCCGGTCTCCGGGTCGTGGCAGAAGACGACCTGTTCGTGAGCGGTGCCGAACGGTGACGGGGTGATTGCGGCGCTTCGGTGTGACACGTGTCCTCACTTTCGTCGTGGTCCGGAGTTCTGGGTGGTCTCCCGACCGGTCACCGCGTGGCAGGCGGCTCGCCAACAGTAAAGCAGTTTCGCCTTGCGTATATCAATCGCTCAGAAAAAGTTGCATATACAGACCGATTGAGCAATCCTACCCCTCTGTCACCGAGTCGTGGTCAGCACAGTCCCGGCCTTGCGGGCATCAGCCCGGGCACGGTCGGGCGTGGTCGCCGGCGACGTGGAAGCCAGATCCGGGGGCCCGGGCGCGGCTCGATGACTACCTCGAAACGCGGCTCGTGGACGGGCCGGGAAGAAGGAGGATCGATGCACATGGCACCCGCAGAGACGCCGGCCGCAGCCGCATGGGGACGCCTCCTCGACCGGCAGGTCGAGGACCTGGCCATGGTCCAGTTCGTGACCCCGGACGGGGCACTGACTCCGGCCGGTGAGGAGTACGGCGTCGACGTAGACCTGGCGCAGCGGCTCCACCGCGACATGGTCTTGGCGCGCCGTCTGGACACCGAGGCGCTGGCGCTACAACGACAGGGCGAGCTCAACCTCTGGTTGATGAGCTGGGGCCAGGAGGCTGCACAGGTCGGTTCGATCCGGGCGCTGCGCCAGACGGACATGGTGTTCCCGAGCTACCGCGAGCACGCAGCGGCGCTGTGTCGCGGGATCGCGCCGGCGGAGCTGATGGCGCAGTGGCGAGGCATCCGCCATGCTGGTTGGGACCCCTCAGTGTCCCGATTCCACATCTACTCGCTGGTTTTGGGAACCCAGACGCTCCACGCGACCGGGTACGCGATGGGTGCGGCCATGGAGCGCAGCGACGAGGTTGTCGCTGTCTACTTCGGGGACGGGTCGAGCAGCCAGGGCGACGTGAACGAGGCACTCAACTGGTCTGCGGCGGGCACCCTGCCGGTGCTGTTCTTCTGCCAGAACAATCAGTGGGCGATCTCGACCCCCACCACCACCCAGATGCGGACACCACTGCATCGGCGGGCAACCGGATTCGGCCTGGACGCCTACCACGTCGACGGCAACGACGTCCTCGCCGTGCACGCCGTCACCGACGTCGCCGCTCGCCGCATCAGGGCCGGCTCCGGTCCCGGCCTCATCGAGGCGCAGACCTACCGGTTCGGGGGCCATAGCAGCTCGGACGACCCCCAGCGCTACCGCACCCAGGCAGACTTCGATCTCTGGATGGGGCGGGACCCGTTGGTCCGCCTGGAACGGCTGCTGCGGACCCTCGGTGTCGAGGACGACTGGTTCAAGGAACTCCAGGAGGAGTCTGACGCCTTCGCCGTAGACGTACGGAGCGCCTGCAAGGCCCTGGCCGGAAGCGATTTGTGCGACCTGTTCGGCAACGTCTACGCCGAAGCGCATCCCGTGCTCGCGGGCGAGCGCGAGCAGCACATGGCCTTCCTCGCCGCGCTGGAATCGCAGGGCGAAGCGTGACGACACTGACGCTGGGGGCCGCGATCAACGCCGGACTACGACAGGCCATGACCGACGACGATCGGGTGCTCGTCCTCGGCGAGGACGTGGGCGTGCTCGGCGGCGTCTTTCGGGTGACCGACGGGCTGCACGCCGAGTTCGGACCCGACCGCGTGGTCGACACCCCGCTCGCCGAGTCCGCAATCGTCGGAACCGCGATCGGACTGGCCCTGCGCGGCTATCGCCCGGTGTGCGAAATCCAGTTCGACGGGTTCGTGTACCCGGCCTTCGATCAGATCGTGAGCCAACTGGCGAAGATGCGCGCTCGCTCGGGCGGGCTGCTCAAGCTGCCGGTCGTGATCCGGATCCCGGTCGGCGGCGGCATCGGCGCGGTGGAGCACCACAGCGAGTCCAACGAGGCCTACTTCGCTCACACCGCCGGCCTCCGAGTGGTGTCGTGCTCCAATGCCGACGATGCGTTCCACATGATCCAGCAGGCGATCCACAGCGACGACCCGGTCATCTTCTACGAGCCCAAGCGGCGCTACTGGGAGAAGGGCACGGTCGCGAACGAGCCGAGCCTCGGTCTCCACCAGGCCGGGGTGCTGAGGCGAGGGACCGACTGCGTCCTAGCAGCGCACGGTCCCACCGTCGCTACCGCCCTGGCCGCCGCGACGGCGGCGGAGGAGGACGGCTACTCGGTGGCCGTCGTCGACCTACGCTCGATCTCCCCCCTCGACTTGTCCACGGTGCGCGACCTGGTGCGAACCACAGGACGTCTCGTGGTGGTGCATGAAGCGTCGACGTTCTTCGGCCTCGGCGCCGAGGTCGCCGCAGCCGTGACAGAGCAGTGCTTCTTCGAGCTGAAGGCGCCGGTGCTCCGGGTCGGCGCCTACAACATGCCCTACCCGCCAGCCCAGGTGGAGGACCACTTCCTGCCGGACGTGGACCGCGTGCTCGACGCCATCGACAGATCGCTCGACTACTAGGAGTGCTGATGAGCCTGCTCACCACGTTCAAATTGCCCGATGTCGGCGAGGGCCTCACCGAGGCCGAGGTCGTCACCTGGCACGTCACTGTCGGCGACCGGATCGAGGTGAACGAGCCCCTCGTCGACATCGAGACCGCCAAGTCGGTCGTCGAGCTGCCGTCCCCGGTGGCTGGTGTAGTCGCGACGCTCCATGTCGAGGAGGGAACGACGGTGCCCGTGGGCTCCGCCCTGGTCAGCCTGCGCGAGGACGGCAACGACGCTGAGCTCGAAGCGGCAGCCGTCGAGCCCGAAGCGAAGCCCGAGGCCCCGGGCGAGGAAGCGCCGCTGATCCTGGTCGGGACCGGACCGACGGCGGCCGTGGCCCGCCGGCTGCGCCTGCGAACAAGGGAGCACCGGGCGCACGTGCCGCCCGTGCAGACCGCCGCGCCACCCGACGGACAGGTGCTGGTCAAGCCCCCGGTCCGCTTCCTGGCGAGGCGACTGGGCGTGGACCTGAGCCTGGTCGCCAGCTCGGGTGTGATCGGTCGGGCCGACGTCGAGCGGTACGCCGAAGGCGCCGCGCAGACTGGGCCCTCGGCACCCGACGTCACGGAGACCCGCATCCCCATCAAGGGCGTGCGCAAGGCGACCGCAGCCGCGATGACTGCCTCCGCCTTCACCGCGCCGCACGTCACCGAATTCCTGACGGTCGACGTCACCGCGACGATGGATCTGGTCCGCCGTCTGAAGGCCAGCCAACGCTGGCACGGCGTGCGGATCACCCCGTTGCTGGTGGTCGCCAAGGCGTTCCTGCTCGCGATCCGCGAGTACCCGGAGATCAACGCCCGCTGGGACGACGTGGCTCAGGAGATCGTCATCCGCCACGACGTGAACCTCGGGATCGCCGTCGCCACGCCGCGCGGACTGCTGGTGCCCAACATCAAGGGCGCCGGCGACCTGGGCCTGCGCGAGCTCGGCGTCCAGCTCGACAAGCTCGTCCAGACCGCCCGCAGCGGGCGCACCGCGCCGGCCGAGATGGCGCGAGGCACGGTCACCCTCACCAACATCGGCGCCCTGGGGGTCGACACCGGCACCCCTATCCTCAACCCCGGGGAGGCCGCGATCCTGGCATTCGGCGCGGTTCGTGAGATGCCCTGGGTAGTCGAGGGTCAGGTCGTCGTACGGATGGTGACCCAGTTGGCGATTTCATTCGACCACCGCCTGGTAGACGGCGAGCTCGGTTCCTCCGTGCTGGCCCACGTCGGCCGATTGTTGAACGACCCGGCCCTGGCCATGGCCCATGCCTGAGGCTTGCCCCTCTCCCGCCCGGGCGAGCGGGGCCGGGGGCCATCATGGCCCGAGACCGCGCCCCATCCTCGCCGCGACCCAGATACCGAGCGTGCGTTCAGAACGTCGAGGGGTGAGCGTGCCTGGGGCTCGGCTCCGCCGGACACCCCCCACCGGTGGGTGCGCTCGTCGACCTGGTCGGTTGGGCCGAGGACGAGGCGGGTGTTCTTCGATACACCCGCCTCGTACTGAACCGGCGCGGGACCGCCTACTCGTCCCCGTCCGGGTCCTCTAACCCGCCTACCCCGTCGTGCGTCAGGCTCTCCAGCACGATCATCGACTCACTGTGCCGGACGCTCTGAATGTTCCAGACGTCGTGGGTGAGGATGTCCTTCAGGTGCTGCGGGTCGCGCAACTGAAGCCGCACCACGAGATCCCAGCGGCCGGTCACCAGTTCGACCTGGGAGACCTCGGGCACCTCCCGGAGTGTGTGCATGGTCTCCAGCACCGACTGGTGCTGGGCCAGCTCAATCCCGATCAGGACCTCGAGGCCGATGCCCAGGGCGGCGGGATCGATGTCGACTCGGTAGCCCCTGACCACCCCGCGCGACTCGAGCCGCTCCAGTCGTTCACCGACCGCCCCGGCCGACATCCCGATCGCCCGGGCCAAACCCCTGATCGAGATCCGCGGATCCGCCTGGAGTTCGCGGAGCAAGCTCCGGTCCACGGAATCCAGCACGCGCGGAGCCTCGCCGGGCTGGGCCATGCACGCTCCTCGTTCCGTCTTTTCCCGGGTCTCGTCGGGTTGCAGGCCTAATTGAGCCATGCATTCGCAGAAATGCAAGTCCGGCCTGACATACACCTGGCTGAACGTCCAGAAGGAGGCGGTGGCAACTAGGACCAGCAGCTCGAATGCCCGGATCTCCCCTGGGCACCGCCACGTTCACCGGATCGATCCCGCGCCGAGGTGGATTCGTTCCCACGGCGCGGCGCGGGGTGAATCGGACCTGATCGCAGTGGCCCAAGTCTGGGTCGGCGAAGCGCCCCGCGTCCCATCGACAGCAGCTCGCCTGCGGAGCCCCGCCACCTGGCACGCGCGCCCGGCGCGGGTGGAGGCCCTCACGCAGACGGGTCGGCGCCCTGCGCGGAGGGCCACCGGCCACGCCGTACGGCGCCCCTCATGTGACGGGTCAGCTCCCCGGCAACCGTCTCGACCGCCGCCGGCGTGCGCCCCATCCGGGAGCGCGCCAGGACGATCTCACGCCAGATGTCGGGGGAGTGGATCGGCGCGGCACTGAGACCACTCGCGCCTGCGGTGGCCCCGATGCCCGGCAGGATCGTCCAGCCGTGCCCCGCGAGCACGAGCTGCTTCTGCACGTCCATGGAGTTGGTCTCGGCCACGACGTCGAGCTGGACCGAGGAGCGTGCCGAGGCGTCGTCGATCAGGGCGCGCAACCCGTGTCCGGTGGCGGGCATCACCAGTCGGTGTCGACCGACCTCGGCGAACCCGATGGGCACGTCGGGGCTCAGCCGAACCGACGCCGGGGCGAGCGCCCACAGCCGCTCGCGCAGGAGCGGGCGGACGTGCACGGTCGCGGTCGGCGCGGTGTTGTACAGCAGGGACAGGTCGATGTCGCCGTCGTCGAGCCACTGCTTGAGGTGCCCGGAGTAGGCGGTGAGGAGCCGGAGGCGGATGCCGGGATGGACGCGTGCGATCGCGGAGACGAGGGGCTCGGCGATCAGGTCGGCCGTGCTGGCGAGGAGGCCCAGGGTCACGATCCCGGCGATCCGGTCCGGTTCGGGCTGGATCTCGGCGCGGGCCTTGTCCAGCTCGCCGAGGGCGCGTCGGGCCCGCTCCACGAGCCGCTCCCCGGCCGCGGTCAGCCGCATCCCGTGCGGTGTCCGGTCGAACAGCGGCACCCCGAGCTCGGTCTCCAGGGCGCGGATCTGGCGCGTGACGGAGGGCTGGACCAGGTGCAGGCGTTCGGCGGCGCGGGTCACGCTGCCGGTGTCCGCGACGGTGACCAGTGCGGTGAGGTTCCTGAGGTCCACGGCGCCCCTCCCATGCGTTTCATGCATATCTCTATGCCGGATCATCACTGTACGTGATGTCCTCGAGCACCGAGGATGGGACGTACGTCGTCCCCGGCGCCCGGCCGCCCGCACGCGGGTCCCCGACGCCGGTCCAAGGAAGGAGCACCGTGCACGAGCTCAACGAGGAAGAGTCCGCGATCGTGGCGTTGGTCGGCCAGTTCGTCGACCGCGAGGTCCGACCCGTGGCCTCGGAGCTGGAGCACGGCAACGTCTATCCGGAGAAGCTGATCGGCCAGATGAAGGACATGGGGGTCTTCGGCCTGGCCATTCCCGAGCCCTGGAACGACGGCCAGGTCTCGACCCCGTGCTACGCGGCGGTCACCGAGGAGCTGGCCCGTGGGTGGATGAGCCTGGCCGGCGCGATGGGCGGTCACACCGTCGTCGCCAAGCTGCTGCTGGCCTACGGCACCCCGGGGCAGAAGGACCACTACCTCCCGAAGATGGCGACCGGTGAGGTCCGCGCGACCATGGCACTGACCGAGGCCGGGGGTGGCTCGGACCTGCAGGCCATGCGGACCACGGCTCGCCGTGACGGCGACTCCTACGTCGTCAACGGGTCGAAGACCTGGATCACCAACGCCCGGCGCTCCTCGCTGGTCGCCCTGCTGTGCAAGACCGACCCCTCGGCGGCCCCGGCGCACCGGGGGATCAGCATCCTGCTCGTCGAGAAGGGCCCGGGCTTCGAGGTCTCCCGCGACCTGCCGAAGCTCGGCTACAAGGGCGTGGAGAGCTGTGAGCTGTCCTTCGACGACTTCCGGGTGCCGGCCACCAGCCTCCTCGGCGAGGAGGAGGGCCACGGTTTCGCGCAGATGATGCGGGGCCTGGAGATCGGACGGATCCAGGTCGCCTCCCGTGCCGTCGGCGTGGCCCGGGCCGCACTGGACGACTCGGTCCGCTACGCGCAGGAGCGCGAGACCTTCGGCAAGCCGATCTGGCAGCACCAGTCGGTCGGCAACTACCTCGCCGACATGGCCACCAAGCTCACCGCGGCCCGCCAGCTCGTGCTCTACGCCGCCCGCTGCT